>CAYGTM010000017.1:0-14567 GCA_964352795.1 uncultured Phycisphaera sp. | reverse complement strand
GTGCGTGTAGATCTCCGTCGTCGCCATAAAATAAAAGCCCAGCATCTCCTGCACCACGCGAAGGTCGGCCCCGCCGGTCATCAGGTGCGTGGCAAAGCTGTGCCGCAGCATGTGGGGGTGGATGCCCGCGAGCCCGACGCGCTTGGCCCAGCGATTGACGATCACCCATACCGCCGTTCGCTCCAGCGGCCGCCCCGTGCGTGAGAGGAACAGCCTCCCCTCATGCCGCGCGCCGCGCGCGACGAGCTCGGGCCGGCATTCCTGGCGGTACCGCGAGATCCAATGCACCGCGGGCATTCCCATCGGCACCACGCGCTCCTTCTCGCCTTTGCCCCGCACGCGCAGGATGGCCACGTCGCGCACGGGGTCGTCGTCGGCCAGGTCGCACACCTCGGTGGCGCGCACGCCGCAGGCGTACATCAACTCGAGCATGGCCCGATCGCGCAGCCACAGCGGCGGGCCCTTGCCGTGGCTGGGGGCGTGCGGGGCCTCGATGAGCGTGCCGACCTGATTGGGCGAGAGCGTCCTGGGCAGCCGGCGCCATCGGGCCGGCCTGAGCAACACCTCGGTGGGGTCTTCGACCACCATGCCGCGGGCCTGCAACCAACGGCAGAATGCCCGGATGCTGGCCAGGTGCCGGGCCAGGCTCGGTGACACCAGCGACTGCCGGCTAGAGAGCCGCCCCAAATGGTCGGCCAGCGCCCGCGGGTGGATGTCCGAGGGACCAGTGATGCCGTGCTCGGTCAGGTCGGCGGCCAGGTCGCGCAGGTCCCGGGCATAGGCCAGACGCGTGTTATGACTCAGCCCGCACTCGATGCGCAGGAAGGTCAAGAACCCGCGCAGCGCGGCCTCGAACGCCGGGGGCAGCTCGTCGAAACCGGGAATCTCGTGGGGCGCTTGGGTCACCGCGGTAGGTATCGGCTCGCCAGCCCGGGCGCATGGGAAAAGGCCCGCCCCGAGATCGGGCGGGCCTTGAAAGTGCTTGGATCAGGCGGTTGCGAGCGCTCGGGGATTAGCCGAGAAGCTGGAGCACCGACTGGGGCTGGCTGTTGGCCAGCGAGAGGATGTTGGTCGACGACGAGACCAGAATCTGGCTGCGTGTCAACTGGGCGGTCTCGGAGGCGAAGTCGGTATCACGGATGACCGACTCGGCAGCACGCGTGTTCTCGAGCGAGATCGCCAGGCTGCGGATGGTGGCACCGACGGTGTTCTTCTGGAAGGCACCGAGTCGGCCACGCAGGCTCGAAACCTGCTCGATGGCCTCTTCGACGACCTTCTGAGCGCCGGAGAGGTCGGTGCCGTCGGACAGGTTCAGGTTCTTGCCCGAGGCCAGGTCGCCAAGGAATCCGTCGGAGGACGTGCCCAGGTTGCGGACGGCCACGTTGGAGATGCCCAGCGAGACTTTGCCGGCGATGTCCACCTGACCGGCCAGCTGGAAGTCGGCACCGCCGCCGGTGATCTGGAGAGTGGGCTCGCCCGTGCTGGCCTCGACGGCGCCCTCGGTCTGGGCCGCCGTGGTGTTGAGGGTCAGCGCGATGTCGAGGAAGTCGGTGTTGATGCGCAGTTCCTTGCCATTGGCCACCGCGCGGACACCGTTGATGGTGCCGGCGATGTTCTGGCCCGAATCACGCAACTCGTTGGTCGCCGCGGCAAAAGTGCTGGCGATCGTGGTGTCGGCCGTGCCGAAGTCCTCGGCCTCGAGGTCGTAGATACCAACGCCGGTACCAAAGATGCCGGCGTCGTTGAGCACCTTGACCGACACGAACTCCTTCGAGCCGAAGTCCTCGCTGACCAGCTTGATGCCCGTGCCGGACACGGTGGCGGTGACGCCGGTCACGTCGCTGAAGTTGTTGATGGCATCAGCGATGCTGCTGTTGGTCGTGCTGTCGCTGAAGCTGAACTCACGGCTGCCCAGGCGGCCGGCGATCTCGATGCGGAAGTCGCCAGAGCCGCTGTTGAGGCTGATGCTGCCGGTGGTCGACAACAGGTAGCCGGCCTGCTGGGCCGACTGGGTCACCAGCACGTCGACGTCCAGTGCCTCGCTCTCAAACTTGGCACCATTGACCTTGAAGTCGGTCACCTCGCCGGCGACGTTCTGAGCGCGGTAATCGAAGCTGCCGTGGAGCCGCTTGGTGCCCTGGACGCTGGGCGACGACGCGATGCGGTCGATGGTTTGCAAGATCGAATCGACCTGCTGCTGGTTGGCCGCCTTCTCCTGGTCGCTCAGGCCGGCCTGGTTGGCCGTGGTCGTCACGAGGCCCTGGAGCTCGTTCAAGAGGTTCGAGACTTCCTGGAGGCCGCCCTCGGCGATATTGACCACCTGGTCGGCACGCTCGGCGTTGCTGATGGCCGCCGTCAGCGAGGTCGCCTCGGCACGCAGGTTTTCGGACGCGATCAGGCCCGCGGGGTCGTCCTTGCCGCGGTTGATGCGGGTACCCGTCGACAGCCGCTCGAGCGACTGGTTCAGGTTGTTGTTGTTCAGCCCGAGCACGCGCTGGGCAAGAAGAGACTGCACGTTCGTGTTGATCCGGCTCATTCGGTCGATCCTCCGTGAACCCGGGCACGCATACCTGCGGGCCGGGTGCCACACTGGGGCAGATAAGCCCCAACCCTTTCGCACGTCGCCGCCCTGGCATCCATACCAGGGCTGGCCCGTGCTTCGAGGGATGGATCGACGGAACCAAAAGCCCACTTCAGTCCGAGTTTGCCGAATCAGCAAACTCAACGCCCAACGCCCCACGGCCCGGGGCAAACCGGGCCGTGAAGCGTGCGATGAGGGTCTGAATAACCACCATCAGGCGGTTATGGGATTGTTATGGGGCTTTAGCCGAGCAACTGGAGGACGCTCTGGGCCTGCTGATTGGCGATGCTCAGCACGGTGGTGCCCGAGCTGGCCAGAATCTGGGCCCGGGTCAGCAGGCTCGTCTCGGCGGCGAAGTCGGCATCTCGGATGAGCGATTCGCTGGCTGTCAGGTTCTCGACCGTCAGGGCGAGCGAGCGGATGTTGGTCTGGAGGGTGTTCCGCTCGAAGGAACCCAGCCGCCCTCTGACGATGGTCGTTTCGTCGATCGAGGTATCGACGATGCGGCTGGCGGCGGTGAAGTTGCCTCGAACCTTGCTATTGGCCAGGCTGTTGTCGCGGCCGGTCTTGAGGGATTCGAGGAACTCGAGCGTGCCATCGATCAGGGTTCCCCCGAGTCGGGAGGCGGCCACCGAGTTGATGCCCAGGTTGACCTGCTGCTGGGCCACGACCTCGGAGCCAAGCTGGAAGAGCGAGCCGCCGCCGGTGATGTTGAACGTCGAGGTCTCGCCCACCCGGGTGGCGAAATCAGCCGTAAGCGAGAGTTCGAGCGAGAGCTGGGTGCTCGCGGTCGAGATGTTCAGCCCATCGCCGCTGGCCAGAGCGCCGTTGATGATCGCCCCGACATTGCGGCCCTCGTCACGCTGGGCCGATTGCAGGTCGGTGCCCACGCTGGCCCAGGGGAAGGGGTCGATGTCGCCGATCTCGAACTCATCGGGGAACTTGTAGGTCACCCATGCGCCGCCGGTGACCGGGGCGTTCAGACGATCGACCGAGACGAAGGCCTTGGACCCATAGTCCTCGCTGCGGAACACGATGCCGCTCGTGGCGTCACCGTTGATGAACTCGGCGACGACGCCAGTGGATGGAGTCAGGCGGTTGATGGCTTCGACCACGGCCGAGTATGTCTGGCCCGCGGGAAACTCGAGGCTCACCACGCCGTCGGGCCCACGAACTTCGACCAGCGTGGTCGACAGGACGGTGCCGTTCAAGGGATCGCCCGGCGTGGGCAGATCGCCTCGCAGGTAGAGGCCGCCCTGCTGGGCCGAGGTCAGCACCTCGATGTTCACGTCAAGCGCGTCGCCTTGGGAGAAGCTGGCCGCCCGGACGTTGCTCTTGGCGATGGCCGACAGCGAGATGCCCGAGGTCTGGTAGCCCAGCGAGCCGTCCAGCAGTCGCAGGTCGCCGAACCGCGCGGTATCGGCGATGCGCGTGATCGAGTCGATGGCCGAGTCGATCTGGGCCTGGTTGGCCGCGATCTCCGCGTCGGAGAAGGCGCCGGTGTTGGCCGCCTCGACCACGAGGGCTTTGATGGAGTTGAGCAGTTCGTTGATCTCCGTGAGCGAGCCCTCGGTGGTGGCGATCACCGCCGAGGCCCGTTCGGAGTTCTTGATGCCCTGCTGGGCCCCCTGGATGTTCGAGCGCAGCCGTTCGGAGATGATCAGCCCTGCGGGGTCGTCCCGCCCCCGATTGATCCGCAGGCCGGTGGAGAGCCTCTCCAACCGGGTATCGAGTTCACGGTTTGACCGCGTGAGGTTCGATCGTGCGATCAGGCTGGGGACGTTGGTGTTGATGCGAGTCATCGCGATCCTCCGTGAGCCGCAGCCGCAATCCGTCGCGGCCTGCTGGAACTATCCGTCGAAGCGACTATGGGCCATGAGCCCGAGAGAGCCTGCGTGGAAGTCAGGTGGAAGCCTGCTTCCGTGAATCGTTGTTGGTGGCGGGCGTGCGCGGGGCGCGCTCGGGGGCAGCCTGGCCGTTGCCGGCCGATCCGTTCCCCGACCCGCTGGACCCGTTCGACCCGGTGATCCGCCCCGCCGGGCTGAGCCCCGCGCGGCGTCCTGGCCTGATGGTCGAACTGAGGGTGCCGAACTCCGTGCCTTGGGCCTCCGAGGCCCGCATGTTCTCGGCCTTGATGGCCTCGTACACCTCTTTGCGATGGACGGCGATCTGGGGCGGGGCATTGATGCCCAGCCGGACCTTGTCCCCGCGGATGTCGACGATGGTGATCTCCACCGAGTCGCCGATCATGATTGTTTCGTCTCGTTGCCTTGACAGCACCAGCATCCGTGCGCTCCGTGCCCCCGTTGGTGGGGCTGCTTGGGTGGCTCTGATCCATCATCGCCACATGCCGTCAGGCCGTCGCGGCCTGCTGTTGCTCGACGCCCACCTGCATGATGGTGTGGCGCGTCGACCAGCGCTTGTCGGCGAGCACCAGTTGCTGGCCGCTGAGATTCAGCGTGTTGATGAGCAGCGGGCCCTGGAGGTTGGCCGTCAGCACCTGGCCCACCTTGTTCACGATCACGAACACCTGGGCATCGTCGATGCTGTCGATCCCCAGCCCTTCGGCCTGTTCGGGGCGGATGGGCACCTCGTATTCCTTGAAGAACAAGGCCGGGTCGGTTACCACGAAGGCCAGCGATGGCTCGTCGACCGACTGCAACCAGAAGAAGCACGCGTCCTCCCCCGGTTCGAGCAGGCAGTACCGCCTCTGGTCGGGGAAGCCCAGGAGGCCCTGGGGAAACGTCATGACCTTGTCGTCGGCGATATCCACCACGCCGAATCGGGTCGTCTTGACTTGCATATGCCGTACTCCTCCGGCCGGGCGTGAGCCCACGTTGGTGCCGATTGCGTTCGAGTCCGAGTCGTTCGATTCGTTCACGGGGTCCATTCCCCGGTTCTTATCCTAAAAAGTCGAGCAGCGATTGCTGGCGGCTCGTGGCCGTCACCTGAAGGGCGGCTTGGAGCTGGATTTGCAACTGGCTCAGTTCCACCGCGGCTTGCGCGAAGTTGGTGTCTTGCAGCCCGCTGCGTGTCGCCTCGTCCAGAAGCACGATGTCCTCCCGCAGTTCGGCGGCGTCTTGCACCCGTCGTGCATCGCCGCCCGCGATGGCCCGCACCTGCGCGATCTCGGTCAGGCGGGCCTCGACAGCCTCTCCCGCAAAGCCGATGCCAGTTTCGTCGTTGTTCCGCAAAGCCTGTCTCAGATCGAGCAGATCGCTGAAGATATTGCGCACCCTGACCTGGGCCACGTCCTGGCCGACAAGGGCCGCACTGCCCGCATCGAAGACGGCCTCATCAAGCCCCAGGTCACGCAACGCCGGCGAGGCGTTCAGGGCCTCCACCTGTAGTGGTTGGGTCGCGCCGCCAGCCTGTCGCAGGCTCAGCCCGCCCGGTCCGATCTCGACCACGCCGGCGAGAAACTCGTTGGGCACGTTGATGCCCGCCTGCTCGGCGGCTTGATTGACGCGCGCCGAGATGGCCGCGATGGTCGTCAGGTCTTCGGGCCGCAGGTCCACGTCGAAGGTTCGCCCGTCGCCCAGCGTGACACGAAAGTCGGTGTTGCGGGCCGGATCGATCTCGCCGGTTTCCGGGTCGGCCTGGCCGTCGATGATCCGCACGCCGCGCCCGTCGTTGAGGCTCGAAGTCTCTGTTTCCGCGGCGAAACTACGAATCCCCAGCCGTTGAGCGGTGTCGAAGTTGCCCGCCACCTCTTCCACGCTCAGGCCGTTGCCCACGGCGACAGCCAGGTCGCTCACGAGGTCGATGGTGCCGTTCTCGGGGTCCAGTTCCACGCGCACGCCCAGGCCGGTGGCCTCGACGGCGTTGCGCACGTCTTGCAAGGTTTCGGCCTCGCGCAAGTCGACCACCCGGGTCTGCCCGCCGTTGCGGATGCGGATCTGCCCCAGCGGCACGTCTTCGGCGTTGGGCAGGGGGCTGAGCCAGCTCAGCCTGGGGTTCAGGTCGGTGCCGTTGCCATTGGTGGATGTGATCGTGCCCGCGTCGGTCAGCCCCAGGTCGGTGGCGGCGGTGCCCCGGCCGACCTCACCGATGGTCAGGCCCGCAATGGGCCCCACGCCGTCGGCCGCCAGCACGTCGATGCGCAAGGACCGCGCCTCGAAGCGCACGCCCTGCGGGCCCAGAAGTTCTCGCCCGGTGCGGTTCTCGATGCGCCGGATGCCCGCCTCGATGGCGTCGGCAATGTCACCGGCCACATCGGCCCCGCTCAGATCGACCCGCTCGGTCTCTGTGCCGAAGGCGATCTCGATCTCGCCCGGTTGCACACCCAGCCCCCGCGCGCCGCGCAGATTGGCGACAGGCGTGTCGTCGGTCACCGGGGGCCTGATCTCGGTGAACCCTCGCACGCGGGCCGAGGTACCGCCCAGCGGGCTGCCCGGTCCGAGGGTCAACGGCACGTCCACGCCCGGGCCCAGGTCGATCCTGAGCCCATCACCCGACGCGCCAAAGCGGTACCCACCCAGCAACTCGGCCACGGGCTGGTTGCCCGGGTGGTCGCCGCCGAAGATGTGGCCCACGTTGCTCTTGCGATTGGCGACCTCGAATACCTTGTCGAGCAGGCCGTCCACGGTGACGGCCGCCCCGGCCCGGTCATCCGCGTTGAAGGTGCTGTTGATATATTCGAGCGCGAGGCTCTTGGCCTCGAGGCCCGCGTCCTGGGCGTCGCCCAGAGCACCGTCCATGATGTCCAGGGCCGTGCCGGCGGTGTCGAAGTTGCGCAGCCACTGGTTCGAGCGATCGAGCGATTGGTTGATCGCGCTGATGGCCGCGGCCTTCACCGGGTCGTCGCTCACGCGGTTGATGTCGCGACCGGTCGCCAGGCGGTTCTGCACGTTGAACAGGCTCACGTTGCCGCGATTGATGCGGTCGAGCTGGACCTGCGCGAGAAACAGGTTGGGGGCCCGGGAGAGTCCGGCTGGGATGCTGGTCATGGGCTGGTTCCTTCCGCTCCGGGCCGCATCAGTTGAAGATCGCCAGCAGTTCTTGCTGCAACTGGTCGACCACCGAGATATACCGAGCCGCCCCCTGATACGCCTGCTGGTACGTCAGCAGGTTGATGGCCTCCTCGTCCAGGCTCACGCCGCTCACGGCGGCCCGCTGGGCCTCGATCGACTCGCGCACCACGGAGGCGGCCTCGGCATTCGTCAGCGCCGCGTCGGTCTGGGCCCCGACATTGCCGGCCACCGTGGTCCAGAAGCCGTTGAGCCCCTGCCCGCCCAGCGCCTCGAAGCCCTTGTCTTGCAGCTTGGCCATCTCGAGGGCGGCCGCGTTCTCACGGAACTCACCGTCGGCACCGATGCGGCCGACCTGCAACCGGCTGGGATCGCCCGCGATATCACCGCGCACGGCGATGTCGTCCGCGCTCGTGCCCTCGAAGAAGGCGTTGATGCCGATGGCACCAAGCAGCCCGCTGCTGTCCTCGCTGAAGGAAAACCGCGCGCCGTTCTCGCCGCGCACGCGGAGTCGGCCGTCGGTCGTGAAGTCGGCGGTGATGCCCTCGACCGCATCGAGCGCCTGGCGGATGGCTTCCAGCGAGGTGTCGTCGAGCGTGGTGGCCGCGCTGTCGTCGCCCAGTCCGTCCAGATCGACCTCGATGCGCGTGGCCTCGCTCGTGCCGCCGGCGGGGCTCTGGACGTGGACCAGGAACGAGCCGTTGCGGATCTCGAAGGGCAGGTCCGACGTGCTCGGATTCTGCGGCCCGTTGATGGGCAGCAGCCGATCGCCCGGCGGCACGCGGAGCTGGCTGGTGGCCTCGCGCAGGCCGTCGGGCCCGGTCGCCGTCGCGTGGATGCGGTTGGTCTGGTAAATCAACTCCGCCGCCAAGCTGTCGAGCTGCTCGATGGTCTTGCCCACCGCGTTGTCACGCGCCTTGAGCAAAGCGCCCACCTGACCCGAGCGCACCGGCAGCTCCGAACCATCGGCCTTGGAGCGCAGCGTGACCTCGACGACACCGCCAACCGATTCCCGCCGCAACTCGATGCCCCGGCTCTGGCCGGCCAGCACCAGCGGCGTGCTGCCGACGTACACGTCCACCGCGCCCGACGAGCGTTCCACGGTGTCAACGTCGATCAGACCGGCAAGCTCGTCGAGCACGCGGTCACGCTGGTCGCGCAGGCTGGCGGTGTCGCCTCCCGAGACCTGGGCCCGGGCCACGTTCTGGTTGATCGAGGCAACCTGGGTCAGCAGGTCGTCCACGCGTGGCACGATCGTGTCGAGCAACCCGTCGGTCTGCACCTTCTGCTGGACAAGATCGTCGCGCAGCCGCTTGATATTGCTCACCAGCGTCTGGGCCTGCTGAACCACCACGCCGTCGGAGGCCACCAGCGTCGAGCGGTCGGACCATGTGCCGAAAAACTCGGTCAGTTGGCTGGTCAGCCCGGTCTCGCCCAGTTCGCCGATGGCGGCTTCGAGTGACGCGAGCGAGCCGAGCGTCTGGGTGGTCTCGCGTTCGCGGGCGATCTGCCCGCGAAGACGTGCCGCTACCGCTTCGTCGATGACACGGCTGAGCGATTGCGGGCCCACGCCCCGGCCGGCCTGGAAGCGCTGTTGCGGGTCGGCCGACTCGAGCGGGCTGAGCAGCAGCGACCGCCGCGCATACCCGGGCGTGGCCACGTTGGCCAGGTTGTTGCCCGTGACCTGCACGCCCAGTTGGCTGGCCGTCAGGGCGCTCTGTCCGATGCGCAGCGCGCTGGTCAGGCTCATGGCGACCTCCCGAAGTTCACGCCTTCATTACGAAACAAGATCGACCCCCCTGTGCGTCTGCCCGGCCGCCAGCGCGCCGGTGGCCGCGTACACGCCGGCCTTGTTCATCGTGGCCAGCACCTGGCGTGCCAGCCCGTCGAGGTGGGCCATGACACCAGTGGCCGCCGCCCGCACCACGCGCTGCTCCCGCTGGCACGCCAGGATCGCTCGCCTGGCACGATCGGCCGCGCTGCCCAACGCTTGCCCCACGATGGTGTCATGCGCCGAAACCGCGCGTGCCAGGTCGCTCACGCTCGCGCTCTCGGGCAACCCCAACGCCCGGCACAGCGCCTTGGCCTCGCGCCGCCGCGCTTCCTCGGCGTCGGCGAGCGCTCGTCCAGCCTCGCGCTGGCGGGCCACGAGCGCGCCGACGTCGTGCGAGCGCATCTTCGAGATCGCCGCTCGCTGCTCGGCGGCCAGCATACCCAGCGCCTCGTTCGCGTGCGCAATCGCGTCGATCGTCACGATCAACTTCCCGGCTGTTTCGATAACCGCGCTCACGCGACGACCCCATCAAGAGCCCCATCAAGAGCGCGAGCGCCGCCGCGAGACAGGTCCGCTTCCAGCCGATCGACCAGCCCGAAGCGCGACGCCCGCACGATCTGCCGGCTCAGCACCTGGTCCATGATCTCGCCGAACTGCCGCTCGCCTGGCCCTGGCGCGAATGGCGGGGCCGCGTTGTTGCCCTCGCGCAGCTGGGCAAGCAGCGGCTCGACGAAGGCCATCGCCACGAAATCTTCGGCCGCGCGGCGGGCCGATCCGGGCGCGCTCGAAGGCGTGTCGTCCCGCGCGATGACGGCCGAGAAGTCACGCTGGCGGTCTTGGAGGTTGGGCGTGGCGACGGTTGGGTTCACACGCATGGCTAGTACTCCTCGGAGAGTTCGGCGTGCAGCGACCCCGTCTGGTACATCATTTCGAGCAGGTCGATCTGGTCGCGCACCGGCACGTCGAGCGCGCGCAAGGCGGCCAGCAGGTCGGTCAGCTTGGCCCTCTGGGTCGGGCTTGCCGTCGAAGCCACGTCGGCCCAGCGTTCCTGGGTGGTGATGGGCGCCTGGGGCGTGGCCAGTGGCGCGGGCTGGGTCACGGTGAACTGCAACCGCTCGTGCGACACGCCCACCGGGCTGATGTCCACGTCGGCCGTCGCCACGATCGCGCCCGTCCGGCGGTTCACGATGACGCGGGCCGGCAGATTCAACAGTTCGGGATCGCGCACGCGACGGTTCAGAATGAAGCGAACAAACTCGACCAGCGAGCCCTGATCGGCTTGCGGCACGCTGACCTGGACGATCCGATCGTCAAGCGCCCGTGCGATGGGCGGTAAGCCCGGCTCGTCGGTGTTATAATACGCCTCGTTGAGCGTCGAGGCCACCAAGGCCGTGGCCGCAAAGCCCATATAAGGCATCTTCACCTTCAGATCGAACACCGGCCCGACCTCGTAGGTGATGATGTCCTCGATCATCTCGACGCCTCTGGGAATGCGGCCGACGGTCGGGCTCGCCGGATCATCGATGACGATGTTGCCCTCGGCGAACGCGACCACGCCGTCGCCGGGCAGGTGCCCACGCAATGGAGAAATGGTCAGGCGTCCGCCCGCCAGGCTCGTCGCGCCGAGCTGGGCCGAGACGTGGATGTTCAGTCGATCCCCCCGCCGCGCGCCCGTGTTGGGAATCTCGGCCGAGATCCACACCAATGCAGCGCTGCGAGATTGCTCGAGTTCCTCGGCATTGCCGATCGGTACGCCCTGGCTGCGGAGCGCCTCGATCAGCGGCCCGGTGACCGCGCTCGAACCCGCTTCGCTGCCCGTGCCTTGTAGCCCGGTCACCAGGCCCACGCCCACGAGCCTGGCCGTCGTCGCGTTGGCGAAGTCTACCATCTCGCGGACTTCCAGTTCGGCCCGCCTGGGCAAGACCTGCACGCCCGCGGTGCCGAACTCTTGCGCGCCCGCCGGCACGACGACGAGCAGCAGGCCCATGATGGTTTTCATTCTCTGGCGCATGGCCGTCTCGCTTTCAGAAGGGCAGCAGCCATTCCATGAATCGTGTCAGCGGGCCCTTGCTGGCGGCCTCGCGCACGTTGCCCTCGTGGCTCACTTCGAGCTTCAGGTCCGCCAGTTGGTTGCTCTGGATCGTGTTCTGCTCGGTCACATCCTCGGTGCGGCAGTGCCCGCTCAGGACAAACGTCTTGGTTTCCTCGTCGCTGGCGGTGAAGCGCCGGGCCTCGAGCACCAGCACGCCGTTGGGCTTCACGTCGATCACCGTCGCGGTCAGGCGATCGGTGATGCGATCGGTGCGCTCGTACTCGCCCTCGCCCTCGAACTCACGCTGGGCGGCGTAGCGAAGCAACTCGAGGTCGCTGATGCTACTGTTCTCCAGCCGCAGGTCGAGCAGTTGCTCGATGCTCAATGTCGCCCCAAGCGTGGCCGAGGCATCGGTTTCCTTGCTGGTTTCCAGGGTTTGTTCGCTCTCTTGCGTCGACGATTCGTTCACGATGATCGTGATCAGGTCGTGACGCTGGAACTGCTTGGGCTCGGGCGGGCGCACCGCGAACAGCGACATGCCGTACAGCGACTCGGCCGGGTCGGCGGCGGTGGGGGCCGGGTTGGGCCGCCGCGAGAGTTGCGCGTGCACCGGTTCGGCAAGAGTCGCCAATACAGCGACGATCAGGAGCGTCCAAAGCGTCTTCATTCAAAAGCCCTCCTTCACCGCGACCGCCGAGCGGGCCTTCTCCACCTTCGCCTCGAATCGCAACCGATCGCTGCGGCTTGGCGCGATCGACTCGAAGGGGATGGTCTCCCCCGGCCGCCCGTCGGCCAGGGCCCGCGCCAGCAGCGTCGCGGTGATGGTGCGCGTGATCATCAGCACCTGCACGCGGTCGCCCCGCTTGATCGCCACGCTCGTCATCACGTCGCTCGCGTTCACCACCGCGCCGGCCTTCAGGTTCATCGCCACCTCGCGGCCCATCAGGCTCGAGGGGTCGGCCGGCGTGGCCGTCGCGTCGGTCCACTGCCGCTCGAGACGCACGTCGCCCGCCGTCAGCACGCGCCGCTTCCCAACGTCGCGCGTCAGCACGGCCACGTCCCGGCGGATGCGGACCTCGGCCCGGGCCTCGCCCGTCACCACCACGTTCGCCTCAGCGTCGTACATCGTGATCCGCAGCGACATCCGATCCGAACGCCCCGCGTCCTCGATATGCGGCAGCAGCCCCGCTGCGGCGTGGTCCAGCAGCCCCTCGGTCGCCGACACCCACACCACTTCGACATCACGCCCATCGGCCTTGAACCGGGTCGCGATTGTCTGCTCGGCCAGTTCCCGAACGGTGCCCGGCATGGCGGGGCGGTCCACGCTCGCTGGCTGCGTGGTTGGCTCGCCCACTTGCGGATCGTGCGCCACCAGGCGGACATAGCACGGCCCGCCGCGCAGCTGCACCGCCCCCCACATGGGGTCGGCGGTTTCCAAGGCTTCGCGCAGGGCCTGCGCGTCGATCTTGCGCCACCCGCCAGGGTCGGCGTGGATCGTGGACAGTTCGATGGCCGTGCCCGCCAGGCGATTCGCCTCGGGCCCGGTGAGCTGGGCGATGTCGCCCAGGGTCAGCCCCTGTCCCACGCCCGCAAGCACCGTCGACCGCAGCGTGATGCTGGATGGACCATCCCCGGCAACGGCAAGCGTGGCGACGAACAGGCCCACAAGGATGGTCGGGATGGTCAGCATCATGCGCATGGCGGATCTCCGCCCAAGCAACCTCAACTGGCGTGCCAATCGAGTTTGCCGGGGGAGGCGTGGGCCTTAGCGCCGGAGCTGCGCGATGGTCGAGAGCGCCTCGTCGGCCGTGCGGATCGACTGGCTGTTCATCTCGAAGGCCCGCTGCGTGCGGATGAGCTCGATGAGCTCCTTGGTGGGGTCGACGTTGCTCGACTCGAGCATGTTGTTCCGCACGCCCCCGCGGTTGTCCTCCAGCGGGTCGCCCTCTTGCGGCGGGCCGCTGGCCACGGTTTCGGCGAAGAGGTTGGCCCCAAGCTGCTTGAGCCCCGCGGGGTTGATGAAGTTGGCAAGCTCGAGCTGGCCGACCTCGGTCAGCGCCTCGCTGCCCGGCTGGCGCACCAGCACCCGCCCGTCGGCCGACACCTGGATGGGCCGGATGGCGTCGTCGGGGATGGTGATGACCGGGTCCAGCCGCCGCCCCTCGCTGTTGGCCAGCACGATCTCGCCCTCGGAGTTGAGCGCGAAGTTGCCCGCCCTTGTGTACGCGATGCCGCCGGGGGCCACGGCGTCCTCGACCGACACGCGGAAGAACCCGTCGCCCTCGATGAACAGGTCCAGGTCGTTGCCCGTGGTGATGGGCGCCCCCTGCTCGAAGTTCACCTGCGTGCCGCTCACCTTCACGCCCAGGCCCACGTACAGCCCCGTTGGCCGCTGGTCGCCGGTAGCCGTCTCCACGCCCGGCTGCTCGCGCTCGACGTACAAGAGGTCTTGAAAGTTCGCCCGGCTGGCCTTGAAGCCCTCGGTGTTCACGTTGGCCAGGTTGTTGGCCACCACGTCCAGCTTGGTCGACAAGGCGCTAAGCCCAGAAGCGGCGGATTGCAATGCGAGAGCGGCCATGTGGGCTGTTCCTTATATCAAGTGGCACGAGTCTCAAGGGTTCTGGTGGTTTCAGCCCACCCGCGCGAACGTGTTGATCGCCTGGTCGAGGATCTGGTCGTGGTAGCCCAGCATCCGGGTGTTGCCGGCCACCGCCTTGCCCGCGTTGGTCACCTCCATCATCGCCTTGATGGGGTCCACCGCCGAGCCCTCGACCATGCCCTGATGCACCTTGACACCGGTCGCCAGCGGCTGGCGGTTGGCCGCTTCGAGCACGCCCGGCGGGGCCGCGTACAGCCCCTCGCCTTCCTTATGCAACCGTGACTGGTCGGCCACGCTCACCACGCCAAGCTGCCCCTGCACGTTGCCATAGGAGTCATACATGAACCCCTGGGCGTCGATGGTTACCGGCCCCCCCGGCAACTCGGGCAGCACGATGGGATTGCCGCCCGGCCCGAGCACCGGCAGGCCGCTGGCGCTCTGCACCAACCGGCCCAGCGAGTCGCGAGTGAAGCGCCCATCGCGCGTCAGCCGCGGCTGCTCCCCCCCCTCGCCCCCCTCGGTGGCCACGCTCACCAGGAAGAACCCATCACCCTCGATGGCCACGTCCAAATCGTTGCCGGTGGGCTGGAGCGGGCCCTGCTCGAAGCTCG
>CAYGTM010000016.1:0-14611 GCA_964352795.1 uncultured Phycisphaera sp. | reverse complement strand
GCGCGGTGTTGGGCGTGGTCGTGGGGGTGCGGTTGGTGTGCAGGTCGGACATGAGGGCAATAGTAGGGGCCATCCTCAGGTTGGAGAACCGCGCCCGAGCCTCGCTTCGATCATGCCGGGCTGGAACCGGCCCAGCGTGTGCGTCCAGATGGTGCTCGGCGTCGCGCTCGGCCAGTGCAGCGTCAGGCTGCCTTCGTCCGGTCGATGCACGCTGGTGTAGAGCGTGCCCGAACCCTTGCTGCATGTTTTGCGATAGAGCGGGGCTTGTAGGATCGGAGCGGTAGCGGTGGACCTCCTTGACGAATAGGATCTGAGATTGGATTGCTCGCGTGGGTGGCGCCGCCGATCCTCGTATGGCAGACGCGAGTATATGGATGCGACACGGGTGATTGGGCCAGCCGATCGGGCCCCACTCGTGATCCTGCCTGACGAGAAAGGGTGACGGGTGGCGATCAGCCCAGGTAAGGAGCGGCAATGACTGAGCAGGATCTGAATCTCGTGCCCGGCAAGGAGCACTACGCCGCCGCGTATGTGCATGGTGGTCGCCTCTTCAGCTATGCCCACCAGATGGATGCCGTGCTGGAGCATGAGCCGAAGGCCGTTCTGGAAGTCGGTCCCGGGCCCGGCATGGTCACGGCCGCGCTGCGCGCGATCGACATCCAGGTGACCACGATGGATATCCAGCCCGAACTCAAGCCGGATGTGGTCGCCTCGGTCACGGACCTGCCGTTCGAGGACGATTCGTTCGATGTCTCCATGTGCTGTCAGGTGCTCGAACACCTGCCTTTCGACCAGTTCGTGCCAGCCCTCACCGAACTCGCTCGGGTCTCGCGCAAGGCGGTCGTCATCAGCCTGCCGGATTGTTCGCCGTTCTTCAACGTACGGGTTCGGGTGCCAAAACTCTTTTTTTACGAGGGGCAATGGTATTGCCCCAAGCACACGCCCGAAGCGAGAAAGGTTCGCAAACTCGAACGGGCCGGCCATTACTGGGAGATCGGTTATTCCGAAACTCGCCTCGGCGAGGTGCGCAAGAACATCGATTCCGTGCTGCATATTTCTCGTACATGGCGAGTTCCAGAGTTTTTCAAGCATCGCTTCTTTGAACTCACACGATGGGATGGGCCGACCCGATAGCGACCCTCGCGGCCATCCCCGGGATGACCGCCCACGCCAGGAACGAGCCGCGTCACCACCCCGCCAGCGCAGCGAGGCAGAAGAGAGAGCAGGCCAGGGCGGCAAGGCGACGCCGTTCGATGTTGCGAGTTCTCCGGCTCAGGTTTTTTGTCCAATGCGTTTACGTTCGCGGTTGGCCAAGATGGGCCCGCACCGCGACCGAATCGAATCGCCCCAGCGTGCATGTCAGGGGATTGGCCGGCATCGCGCTCGGCCAGTGCAGCGTCAGGCTGCCCTCGCCCGGTCGATGCACGCTGGTGTACAGCGTGCCCGAACCCTTGCTGTATGCCTTGCGGTACAGCGGGGGTCGCAGGAACTGTTCGGTCAGGCCGTCGAGGGTTTGCGTCTTCTCGTCGAGCAGGCCCCGAGCCATAGCGAGGCGTTCGACCGTCTTGCACGAGGCGGCGTATTGCGGCCATTCGACCTTGCCCTGGTGGTTGGCGCTGGCCGGCGCGTGGTCGATGCGCGCTGGCCGATCCGGCGCGGCGTACACCGTCGCGTGCTCACCCGCCTTGTCGAGGCACACGAACGTGTACGTCATATGGCACGGCACGCGCGACAGCGCCGTGGCCGCTTCGCTGGCCGTCGCGCAGGTCTGCAAGGCGTAGCGCACGAGCAACGGGGCGGCGAAGCCATCGCCCGACACCTGTCGCCCGCCAAACGCCAGCGCCACGCACAGCCCATGCCCGTTCACGCCGTCCAGCGCGCCCCACAGGCAGTCGGTCACGCACACGGTCGCGGTGCTCTCCCAGTTGGCGTGCAGCACGAGGCCGTCCGAGAGGTGTGGCGCGTGGTCGTAGTTGCGCACCAGCGCGGGCCCGCCCTCGCCCAGCCAGATCGCCTGCGTGCAGCCCCTCACCAACGGCGGCGGGTTGTATAAGGCAAGAAAGCGGGCGATATCCGCCGAGTCGCCGAAACGCGCAAGCAGCGCGTGATACGTCGGCAGCAACTCGGGCATGTGCGTCGCCAGCGCCTCGCGTGCGGCCTTCGCGCTCGTGCGCTTGCTCCGTGCCATCCACTTCTGATACGCGGGCCAATAGTCGGCAAACGTCTCGTCAAGCTCCGCGCCGTCACGCATCGTGCGAAAAAGCATGGTGCGGTCGATGGATGCCTGGGCACTCACAGCAGCTTGAAGCCGGTCATTTCGGGCTGGGCCTGCGCGTCGGATTCGCCGGCGTAGAAGCCCCGGATGCCCTTGATCCACTGCTTGGCCCGCTTGGTGAGCTGGAAGTCGTCGTCCATGAATCGGCCCGGGCTGACCAGGATGCCAAGGTCGGCGCCCTCGTACCGATAGTCTCCCGGGGCCGCGATGCGCAGGAAGAACGCGCGATTCTCGAACTGCACCGTCCGCCGATGCGTCTGCATCCGGTTGTAGCGCATCTGGCCCTTGCCATCGATCTCGTAGATGCCGCTGGGCGGCGCATGGGTGATGCGGTCGACCGTGTCGGCGGTGTGCTTGATGACGAGCTGGCTCCACCCATCGATGTTCTCCGGGTCGGCCCAGCGCTCGTTGAGCTCGTCGACATCAAGCTCGTACTTCACGCCCATCCATTCGAGCAGGTGGAAGAGGAACAGCGGGGCGTCGGCGTGCGCGAACGCCGCCAGATTGGTCATGCTGCTCGCGCCGGTGATGCGCGGGTTGCACTCGCCCAGGTACACCTTGCCCGTGTCCAGGTCGGTCAGGAAGTCGATCTCGAAGTACCCGCGATAGCCCATCTTCCGCAGCTCGTCGCCGAACGCCATCGCGGCCCGGCGTGCGTTGCGACGGATGCGCTTGTCGAACGCTCCGGCGAACACCTCGTTGCCGCACCAACCGCCCCGATAGGGCGTGAGCTCGGGAAACCCGACAAGTTCGGTCATCAACGGGCCGACGATGGTGCCGTGCTTGGTGACGCAGGCCTCCAGCGCGCTGCCCCGGCAGCGGATGCGCTTCATGATCTTCACTTCGGGCGCGCTGGTGATGTCGGCCTCGTGCTTGGCAAAATCCGCCTTGTTTTTCACGAAAAAGGTCGTATGGCCCGAGTCGCCGTACGCGGTCTGGATCACCAGATCGTCGCCGAGCCGCTTGCAACTCTGGCAGAGCTGCTCATAGCTGGTGATGCGAGCCAGCTTGTTGGGTACGCTGTACACGCGGGCCCGATTGCCGATGCGCGTGGTCTCCATCTTGTCGTCCACCAGGCTGCGCAGCGAGGCGGGCGGGAAGCACACTTCGAGGTCGAGCTCCTTGCACAGCTTCTCGGTGGTTTCGTCGAACATCAGGAACACGGCCTTGCCGTTGCTCTTGAGGCCCTCGCCGCGATTCTTGATGAGGCTCCGCACAGCCGGGTGACGCAGCAGGTAGTTGTTGATGTCCTCGATGCTCTCGAAGGGCTCGTGCCCGCGCTCGGGCGGTACGAACACGTTGGGGTGCTGGCCGTCGAAGCAATCGATGTAGTTGATGTAGGTGAAGTTGCCGACCCATTCGTCGATGCCCAGCAGGTTGAAGTTCGTCGCGCTGATGAAGTAGATGGGCTCGGTGTTGCGGTGGAAGAACCGCCGAATGTCCGAGATGCCGTGCAGCACGCCGCGCTTGCGTTGGCCCAGGTTGCTGGTGAGCGGTTTGGCTTTGGTGAGATTGGTCGTATTGGTCGTGACGGTGGTCATCATGCCCCCTCAGCGGGTGATCGAACGGGTTCAGGTCCGCAGCGCGTGCTCCTCGAAGACGCGAAGGCCGTATGTAGGGTGATAGCCGTGGATCTCCTTGACATCAAGCGCCAGCAGGTACGCGATGATCTCGGCGCTGAACACCTGCCCGGGCACGAGGATCGGGAAACCGGGCGGATACGGCGTGACGAACGCGGCCGACACGAGCTCGAGCCCGCCCCTGATTCGCGAGAGCAACTGGCGATCGAGACGCACCCACTCGGTGTTGTCCGCGTCGTATGCCAGGAAGAAGGCGCGTCGGAGATCGCCTTCGGGCGTGGACGAATCACGGTCGCGGAAAGCGTCGTGGAACCGGCTGAAGTTGGGCAACGGCGGCCCCTCGATGAGCGAATCGACCTTCTGGGTGTGCAGGTTCAGGCCCGCGGCGCTCTCGGTGCTCAGCGTGTCCTCGACGCGGCGCGAGATGTCGGCCAGCGTCTCGATGAGATAGGCCACGTCGCCGCGCGTGCTTCCGATGTTGGGCATGAACAGGGCGGTGTTCCGCGAGGTCTTGTTGATCTGGATGTCGTAGCGGTCCATGAGCAAGTGGCGAAGGGTGTCGCCATCGATGCCCGTCGCGCCAACCTCGAGCGTGACGCGCGTGGGGTCGAGCGTAAACTCGTCCAGCCGCGTGGCGGCGTCCATCCTGCCCCAGCCCTGCTCGGGGTGGTAATAGAACTCAAGCCCGCTGGGTCGCAAATCGCTGGGGATCATGTCGGCCGGCCGAAGCACGCGGAAAAACCGCGAAATATCCGGGTGCTCATTCACCCGCTTGCGGAGCGTCATGGCCAGGTCGATGGTCTTCTCGACCAACTCGTAGCCCTCCATCTCGACCTGCCGCCGCCCTGCGTCGAGAGACGCGACGATCTGGTAGTTGGGCGAGGTCGAGGTGTGCGTCATGATCGCCTCGTGCAAGGCGGCGCTGGCCCGCTGCTCGAAATCCTCGTCATACACATGGATCATCGAGCCCTGCCGAAGGCTCGTGAGCGTCTTGTGCGTCGACTGCGTGGCGTACACGCGCACGCGCACCTCGGTGGGGTCGGCCATCGGCTCGTCGCCATCCTTGCGATTGGCATACGCGATGCGGTACTCCGAGCTGCGATACAGGCTCCGCAGCGTGGCGGCGGCGTCCATGGCCGTCCTGCGGCGCAGCGTGGGGCTGAAGCGTGCGTACGCGAACCAGGCTTCGTCCCACAAGAAGATCATGTCGGGCTTGATGGCCAGGATGCGGCGCATGACACGCACGGGGTCGTATGTCAGCCCGTCGAAGGTGCAGTTGGTCAGCACCAGCATCCGCACGCGGTCGAGCTTGCCTGCGTCCTTGAGCGCGAGCAACTGGCGTTCGATCTCTTCAAGCCGCACCGCGCCGTACATCGAGTAGCGTTGCAGCGGATACGAATCGAGGTATACCGGATGCGCGCCGGCCAGCACGAACGCATAATGGTGGCTCTTGTGGCAATCCCGATCGACCAGCACGATGTCGCCCGCACGGACGAGAGCCTGCTGCACGATCTTGTTGGCTGTCGACGTGCCGTTGGTGACGAAGAACGTCTGGCGGGCGCCGAAGGCCCGGGCGGCGGCCTCCTGCGCGCGGCGGATCGGGCCGCGCGGTTGCAACAGCGAGTCGAGCCCGCCGCTGGTGGCGCTCGTCTCGGCCATGAACAGGTTCGCCCCATAGAAGTCGTGGAAATCACGGGCCCAGTGGCTCGTGGTCATGCTCTTGCCACGGGCGATGGGCAGGGCGTGGAACACGCCCGTGGGCTTGGCGCTGTACTTGCGCAGGGCGTCGAAGAACGGCGTGTCGTATCGCTCGCGCACGCCGCGCCGGCTCCTCAGGCGCGGCTCCATGTATTGTTCAAGGCGATAAAACGTGCGGCGGAACGACGCGCCGACGTTGCCCGCCACCGAGTCGAGCGGGGTATCGGTGACCAGGTAGAGGTCGAGCTCGGGCCGCAGCTTCTTGAGCACGCGGGCCAGATGCAGGCTGCGGTCGAGCCCGTAGCTGTTGGGCATGTTCTCGGCGGCCAGGGCGTCGAGGTAACGTCGTAGTGCGGGGTGGCGGTTCTCGGTGTTGAATGCGAAGTTGTACCGAAGGAACACCGCCTGGATGGTCGGGTTGAACAGCACCGCGATCACGGCATCCTGCGCGCTGGGCACGGTGAGCACGTCGTACACGAACTCGTCGGCATCGCGCCGGCACGCGGCCAATCCGTCACGCAACGAATCATGGTCGTACGCATCTGCCCCGTCGACGAACAGCACCTCGAAGTACGGCCGCCCGCGGACACGCGATCGGGCGTCGATCTCTTGCCCATTGCCGCGCTTCTCACGGCCTGGCTCGTCGAATACCGCGCCGCCCCGCTCGCGGTAGGCATCACCAATCAGAAGCCGGCTGATGATCGAAACACGGTCGGCCAACTCGCCCGTTGAGCCCGAAGTGAACAGGCGCGTGAGCTCGTCCATGCGGGCCGGGCCGGGGAAGGCCCAATAGGGTTCGAGGCTGGCCAGCACGTCGAGGCTCTGCGAGACCTGTGTGTGCGGCTCGGTAGTGTTCTGGCCGCCCCGGGCGATCTCCCGCAGCCACGACGTGCGCACCTGCAACTCGTTCCATGTATCCATGCGCAGTTGGAACGCGCTGTACTGCCGGCCGCGCTGGCGCTGCGGGCGCGTGTCGATGGGGTCAATCTGGCTCATGGCGTGGGCCCGGGTGCCTGAACGTGTTGAGCCGCCGGCGTTGAGGCGGGTGGCGGCGCGGGCGTGGCCGCCTGGGCGGGCAAGGACGGCAGCGCGTGCGGCTGGTGCTGGCCGAACCCGATGCCCGCCTTGCTGCCGCGTGACATTTTCTCGAGCGAGCCCAGCGTGTTGAGGTATGCCGCGGTCGGGCTGGCCCGGTTGTACACGTCGAACTCGACGGCCCGATCGCGGAAGCTCTTGAGCGGCTGGCCCAGCCCCTTGAGGCCGACTTCCCTCGTGCGACGCACCCGTTCGAGGTCGATCTCGATGGGTAGCAACTCCTCGTTGCTACCGGCTTGGTGCAACACGTCGCCGTTGGGCGCGACGAACAGCGAGCGCCCGTTGCCGCCGTCGCCGATGCCGTTGATATCGACGACAAAGCACTGGTTCATCGCCGCGGTGGCGCGCACGATCGAGAGTTCGACGTCACGGTCCATCGTCGGCGTCAGCGTGGGGTGCAAGATGACCTCGGCCCCCATCGCCGCCAGCGTGCGGGTGGTCTCGGGAAACCACATGTCGTAGCAGATGCTCACGCCGAAGCGGCCGACCTCGGGCACGTCGAACACGCAGAACTCGGTGCCCCACTGCACGCCGGTCTCGTAGGGCATGAACGGGAACATCTTTCGATAGCGTGCAATGACCTCGCCGCCAGGGTTGATGACCGGCGTGGTGTTGTAGATGCCCGCATCGGTCTTTTCATAGAGCGAGCCGGGCAGCAGCCAGATGCCGTGCCGGGCCGCCAGCCGCTGATAATGCTGCTCGACCTCGCCCGGCAGGGCCATCGCGTGGCCGGTCCAGCCGCCAAAGGTTGCCAACTCGCTGACCACGACCATCTGCACCCACGGGTACAGGTGCATGAGCATCTCGATGCGATCGGTGATGTGGTCGAGGTTCGAGGCTCGGCCGGAAATCTTCAGTTGCAGGCCGGCAATGGCATAGGGGCGCATGGGTTCGTTCGCCTTTCGTACGAAGCAGCATAGGGATTGGCCATGATGGCCGTTGGCGTGCTGGGATTACTGTCGGGCTGTCTGGTGTGCGTTCGCGTGGTGTTCAATGCTCGAACATAGGATATCAAGGCCCGTTCGCAGTTGTTCGTCGGTGATCACCAGCGGCGTCAGCACGCGGACGCAGTTGCCCGCCACGCCCGCAGCGATGATGAGCAACCCCCGGCCCCGGCAGTCATCGATGATGGACTTGACCATCGCGGTGGCCGGCTTCATCGGGTCGCCGCCTTCACAGAGTTCGATGGCCATCATTGCGCCAAGCCCGCGAACATCGGTGACGGCCTGGACATTCGCCTTCAGATCGGTGAATCTCTGGCGCAGCGTCTTGCCGATGGCCTGGGCCCGGGCGTTGAGGTCGAGTTCTTCCATGCGGGCGATGGTGGCCAAAGCGGCGGCGCACGCCACCGGGTTGCCGCCATAGGTGCCTCCCAGCGTGCCGGGGTTCACGCGGTCCATCACGCTGGCCTTGCCGATCACGCACGCGATGGGCAGCCCGCCGCCCATGGCCTTGGCCCAGGGGCTCAGATCGGGCTTCACGCCCGAATGCTCGTACCCCGCCCACTGGCCCGTCCGGCAGAAGCCCGACTGCACCTCATCAAAGATCAGCACGATGCCGTGCGCGTCGCAGATGCGGCGCAGGCCTTCGAGGTACGCCTTGGGCGCGACATTGAACCCGCCCTCGCCCTGCACCACCTCGATGATGATGGCCGCGACCTGCGAAGCCGACACCGTGTCATCGAACGCGCGCTCGAGTCTCACAAGTTCTCTCTGCACGAGCGTGGCCTCGTCGATCACCTCGCCTGGCAGCGTCTTGGGGAAGGGCAGGCGGTAAATCTCCGGCGCATAGGGCCCGCAGCCCTCCTTCAGCCGCGTCTTGCTGGTCAGCGAGCCTGTCAGCAGCGTGCGGCCGTGGAAGGCGCCGGTATAACAGATCACCCCCGCGCGTCCGGTGGCCTGGCGGGCGATCTTGATGGCGTTCTCGACCGCCTCGGCCCCGGTGCTGATGAGCATGGCCTTGGTGGAATCGTTCCCGCTCTCGTGATGGGGGAAGAGCTCAACGAGCTTCTCGCACAGGGCGACATAGGGCTCGTACGTCGCCACATGGATGCACGCGTGCTGAAGCACGCCCGCCTGGGTGCGGATGGCCTCGATCACGGCCGGGTCGGAATGCCCCACGCCCATGACGCCGATGCCGCTGGCGAAGTCGAGGAACTCCCGCCCGTCGGCGTCGGTGATGACCGCCCCCGAAGCGCTGGCCGCGGTCATCGGGCTCAACATGCCCACGCCCGAGCAGACGACCCTCTGGCGGCGGGCGACGAGGGCATCGGACACGGTGTGAGGGGTCGGTTTTGAAGCGGTCGATGGCACAAAGGCGCTCCTGTTGAGCCGCGAAAGGAAGGCACTTGGGCCATGATATGCGAAAGACGCCAGAGATGCTTGTCTTTCCTAAAGCACCAGAAGCATGGTCACGAACGCCAGTCCCGCCGCCATCACCAGGAGCAGCCCGATGCCAACGACACCGAACCACTTTTATCGCCGCCGACAACGGTCGCACAGGCGCTCGACCGCGACGCGATCCAACAGCCCGAGCGTGTGGACCTGGATCTGGCGCGTGGTGTTGTCCACCACCCGGCCGCAGGCGGTGCAGGTTTGCTCGTCGGCGGCCCTATCATCCATCCGAAGGCCCCTACCAGACGCTATACCAACCCCCACGACACGTACTTCACGCTCGTGTACTCCTCCATCACATACTTCCCGCCCTCGCGGCCGAAGCCCGAGTGTTTCACGCCACCGAATGGGGCCTGGGGCGTCGAGGGGGCCGCGTCGTTGGCGCCCACGATGCCGTATTGCAGGGCCTCGGCCGTGCGCATCAGGCGGGTGGCGTCGCTGGTGTAGAAGTAGCTCGCGAGCCCGTAGGGCGAGTTGTTGGCCGCGTCGATGGCGTCCTGGTCCTTGTCGAACCGGGCCACGGGGGCGACCGGGCCGAAGGTTTCTTCGGTGGCGCACAGCATGTCGGGCGTCATGCCGTCGATGAGGGTGGGGGCATAGAACCGATCGGCCAGGCCGTCGAGTTTGAGCTTCTCGCCGCCCACGGTGATCTTCCCGCCCTTGCGCCGGGCGTCGTCCACATGTTCTTGCACCTTCTCGATGGCCTTGTCGTTGATGAGCGGGCCGATGTCCACGCCCGCCTGCGTGCCGCGGCCCACCTTGAGCTTCTCGATCGCCTTGGCGAAGCGGTCCATGAACTGGTCGTAGATACCGCTCTGCACGTAAAAGCGATTCGCGCAGATGCACGTCTGCCCGGCGTTGCGAAACTTGCACGCCACGGCGGCGCTCACGGCCCGTTCGAGGTCGGCGTCGTCGAACACGATGAACGGCGCGTGCCCGCCCAGTTCCATGGAGAGCCTCAATAAGTTCTCGCTGGCCTGCTTCATCAGCAACTGGCCCACGGGCGTCGAGCCGGTAAAGCTCAGCTTGCGCACGCGGCTGTCCTCGAACAGCGGTTTGGCCACGACCTTGCTCTGGCCGGTGATGATGTTCACCGTGCCCGCAGGCAGGCCGGCTTCGATGGCCAGCTCGCCGATGGCCAGGGCGCTCAGGGGCGTGAGCTCGGCGGGCTTGACCACCACCGTGCAGCCCGCCGCCAGCGCGGGGCCGATCTTGCGCGTGATCATGGCGGCCGGGAAGTTCCAAGGCGTGATGATCGCGCACACGCCCACGGGCTGACGCATCACCAGGATGCGCTTGTCGCTGCTGTTGGCGGGGATGGTCTCGCCGTACATGCGTGGCGCCTCGCCCGCGGCCCACTCCAAGAACGAGGCGGCATAGTTGATCTCGCCCTTGGCTTCGCTCAGCGGCTTGCCCTGCTCGGCGGTCATGATGGCCGCGAGGCGCTCGGCATCGCGCAGCATCAACTCGCCCAACTTGCGGACGAGTTTTCCACGCTCGGCCGCCGGCCGGGCCGCCCAGGGTCCGAACGCCTCGTGGGCCGCGTCGATGGCCCGCCGTGTCTCGGCTTCGCCCACACTGGGAATGGTGGCCACCACCTGATCGGTCGCGGGGTCGCCCACGTCGATGGTGGTGCCGTTGTCGGCCTTCACCCAGTTGCCGTTGATGAGGTTGTCGGTCTTGAGGTGAGTCTTGAAGTCCACGGTGGCGTCCCTTGAAAATGGTCCAGGTTTCCGAAGATAGGGCATTCTACCGACCAAGCGAGCGAGGCCACGGCTGGTGTCACGAAGAATGAGCCGAGATTCATGGCGCCTTCACCGGTCCATCATCGCCGGGGTCGATGATACACATGCAATCACGAAGGAGGCTTCCCATGACCACGAACGGCAAACAACTCGACGGCAAGACCATTGCGATACTTTCCACCGACGGTTTTGAGCAGAGCGAGCTTGAACAACCCCTCAAAGCCCTTCAGGATGCCGGTGCAGAGGTCCATGTCATCACTCCGGACGGCCAGGACATCCGTGGTTGGGACAAGGACAACTGGGGCGACTCGGTCAATGCCGATCGCTCGATTGCCGACGCCAACGCTGACACCTACGACGCCCTCGTGTTGCCAGGTGGCGTGATGAACCCCGACAAGCTCCGGATGCGTGAGGATGCCACCACATTCGTCCGCGAGTTCTTCAAGGCCGGCAAGCCCGTCAGCGCCATCTGCCATGCGCCATGGCTTCTGATCGATTGCGGTGTGGTCGAGGGGCGTGAGCTCACCAGTTGGCCGTCGCTGAAGAACGACCTGAAGAACGCCGGTGCCCGCTGGGTGGACAAGGAGGTCGTGTGCGATCAGGCCCTGACCACCAGCCGTTCGCCCGACGACCTGCCCGCGTTCATCAAGAAGACCATCGAAGAAATCCGTGAAGGCAAGCACGCCGGCCAGAAAACCGCGTAGACCAAACCAAATACAAAGGAGTTTCACCATGAATCAAGACACCATGCAAGGCAACTGGAAGCAACTCAAGGGCAAAGCCAAGGAGCGCTGGGGCAAGTTGACCGACGACGAACTCGACCAGATCGAAGGCCGTCGCGAACAACTCGCCGGCAAGATCCAGGAGCGCTACGGCAAGACCAAGGAAGAGGCCGAGAAGGAAGTCAAGGAGTTCCAGAAGGCCTGCAACTGCTGAACTGCTTCGTCGGAGCCGGGTCTGCCGCGGGAAGGAGTCGGCGGTCGCTGGCATCCGATCGGGAGAGAGGGAGCGTGTACACGATGCAGTGTACCGCTCCTTTTTGGTATTTGTTTGATCTCGGATCACAATTACCAGCCTTTTCATCCATCCATGCGGATGAATGGATATACTCAGACATGACCGCGATTGACCCACTGTTCGCCAGCCGCTTCGCCCGAGCCCTGGCCAGCCGCGTGCTGGTGCTCGACGGAGCCATGGGCACGAGCCTGTACAGCCGCGACCTGACGGTCGAGGGCGACTATTGCGGCTGCGAGAACTGTACCGACATCCTGGTCGACAGCCGCCCCGACGTGGTCGAGGAAATCCACCGCGAGTTCCTCGAGGTCGGGGCCGACTGCATCGAAACCAACAGCTTCGGTGCCAATACGCTGGTGCTGGCCGAGTTCGAGCGGGCCGAGAAGGCGCTCGAGTTCAGCCGCAAGTCGGCCGAGATCGCCCGATCAGCCGCCGACGCATTCAGCACGAGCGACAAGCCGCGTTTCGTGATGGGCTCGATGGGCCCGGGCACCAAACTCATCACGCTGGGTAATACGACCTGGCAGGTCATGCTCGACAGCTACACCCAACAGGCCCTGGGCCTGATCGAGGGCGGCGTCGACGCGTTCCTGATCGAGACCTGCCAGGACCTCTTGCAGGTCAAGTGCGCCGTCAACGCCTGCCTGCGGGCCCTCGAGCAGAAGGGCAAGTCGGTCGCCGACATTCCCATTTGCGTCAGCGTGACCATCGAGCAAACGGGCACCATGCTCATGGGCACCAGCATCGAGGCCGCCGCCCACGCCCTGCGACGGTACCCCATCCTGAGCTTGGGCCTCAACTGCGCGACGGGCCCGACGGAGATGGCCGAATATATCCAATGGCTGGGCAAGTACTGGGACCGCCATGTGTCGGTCGCGCCCAACGCCGGCCTGCCCGTGCTGGTCGAGGGCCGCACCGAGTACCCGCTCAAGCCCGGCCCGTTCGCCGAGGCCCAGCAGCGGTTCATCGAGCAGAGCGGCGTGGGGCTGGTCGGCGGCTGCTGCGGCACCACGCCCGAGCACATCAAGCAGCTTGCCGACATGGTCAACGGCCGGGACGCCAAGCGCACCGAGCGTGCCACCATGCCCGCCAGTTGCACCAGCCTGTACCAGCCCGTGGAATACCGCCAGGACAACTCGTTCCTGATCGTGGGCGAGCGCTGCAACGCCTCGGGCAGCCGGCAGTTCAAGCGGCTGCTGGAAGCCGAGGACTGGGACGGCATCGTCGCGCTGGCCAAGAACCAGGTGCGCGAGGGCAGCCACGTGCTGGACGTCAACGTCGACTACGCCGGCCGCGACAACGCCAGCGACATGCGCGAGGTCGTGCAACGGCTGGTTCGCCAGGTCGACGCCCCGCTCATGATCGACAGCACCCAGGTAGCGACCATCGAGGCGGGCCTGCAATGCGCGGGCGGCAAGTGCATCATCAACAGCGCCAACTTCGAGGACGGCGAAGAGAAGTTCGACGAGATCTGCACCCTCGCCAAGACCTACGGCGCCGCCCTGGTCATCGGCACCATCGACGAAGACCCGCAGGCCGCCATGGCGAGAACGGCCGACCGCAAGTTCGAGATCGCCAAGCGGTCCATCGAACGCGCCACCCAAGTACACGGCCTCGACGAGACGGACATCTTCATCGATCCGCTGGTGCTCCCCATCTCGACGGGCATGGACGACGACCGCCGCAGCGCCCTCGCCCTCATCGAGGGCACTAAACGCATCGCCGAGGCGTTCCCCGACGTGCAGATCACATGCGGCCTGAGCAACGTGAGCTTCGGGCTCAAGCCCGCTGCGAGGCAGGTGCTCAACAGTGTGTTCCTCGACGAGTTGGTCAAGGCCGGCATGACCAGCGCCATCGTCCACGCCAGCAAGATCCTGCCGCTGGCCAAGATCAACGACGACCAGAAGCGCGTGGCGATGCACCTGGTGTACGACCAACGCGACACGAGCATCGGCGGCACCGGCCTGCCCGCCGCCGACGAGCAGAAGACCGAGGAGGCCGCTCTTGCCTGAAAACTACGACAAAGGCTACGACCCGCTCCAGGCCTTCATCGAACTCTTCAAGGACGTCGACAGCGTCGGCGCGACGGCCGAGGAGAAGAAGGATCTCACCCTCGAGGAACGCCTGCGCGCCCACATCATCGACGGCGAGAAGGAAGGCCTGCACGCCGCCCTCGACGAGGCGATGCAGACGTACACGCCCCTGGTGATCGTCAACGATCACCTGCTCGACGGCATGAAGACCGTGGGCGAACTCTTCGGCTCGGGCCAGATGCAGCTCCCCTTCGTGCTGCAAAGCGCCGAGGTCATGAAGATGGCCGTCGCCCACCTCGAACCCCACATGGAGAAGATCGAGGGCGAGGGCAAGGGCTCCATCGTGCTGGCGACCGTCAAGGGCGACGTGCACGACATCGGCAAAAACCTGGTCGACATCATCCTCTCCAACAACGGCTACACCGTCCACAACATCGGCATCAAGCAGACACTGCCGCAGATCCTCGAAGCCTGGAAGGAAACCAAGGCCGACGCCATCGGTCTGAGCGGCTTGCTCGTCAAGTCCGTCACGGTCATGGAAGACAACCTCAAAGAGATGACCCAGCAGGACATCAACGTCCCGGTCATCCTCGGCGGTGCGGCGTTGACGCGGCACTATTGCGAGAGCCACCTGCGCGACCTCTACGCCGGCAAAGTGTTCTATGGCAAGGACGCCTTCGAGGGCCTGCGCACCATGGACATGCTCAAGGCTGGCAAGACCGGCGTGCTCGACGAGGAGATCGCCGAGCGTTTGACCAAACGCACCGATGCGCAGAAG
>CAYGTM010000015.1:0-14752 GCA_964352795.1 uncultured Phycisphaera sp. | reverse complement strand
TCCCCGCCCCGCGAATACCATCGCCCGCATGACCACGAATCCAGCCAACGACACCTATACCTCGCCGCTCGCCTCCCGCAACGCCAGCCCGGAAATGCTCCGCATCTGGAGCCCCAGGCACAAGTTCAACACCTGGCGGCGGATCTGGCTGGCGGTGGCCGAGGCGCAGCACGAGGTGACCAAGTCGTGGGACACGCCGCTGGTGTCCCAGGAGCAACTGGGCGAGCTGCGGGCGGTCGTCGAGCGCGGCATCACCGACGAAGAGATCGCCCGCGCCGCGGAGCTCGAACGCGACCTGCGCCACGACGTGATGGCCCACGTGCACTGCCTTGGAGAGCAGTGCCCGAAGGCGAAGGGGATTATTCACCTGGGGTGTACGAGCCAGGATGTGGTGTGTAATGCGGATTTGCTCGCGATCCAGAAGGCCGTGCGACTGATCAACAGCAAGGTTATCAGAGTCCTGATTGCTCTTGGCAGTACGGCGGCAGAAGTGTCGCGTGTTCCGACGCTCGGCTTCACGCACTATCAGACGGCCCAACCGGTGACGGTTGGCAAGCGCTTAGCCCAGTGGGGATCCGACCTGCACCTTGGTGTGCGTCCACTGGAGCTCATCAACGGCGAGAGCGATCGCAGCGTACTTCGGGGTTTGGGCGGCGCAACGGGCACGCAAGCATCGTTCGTTGCCTTGTTCGGTGGGAATCCATCGCTCGTTGATGACATGGAGCAGCGCGTGCTGCAGAGCCTCTTATCTCGGGAGCTTGAGCACGATTGGCTTCGCGAGTTTGTCGGATCCGCACTCATCGCGCCCGTCCAAGGCCAGACGTATCCGCGTGTGTATGACGCTCAGATCATTGGAGCCCTCGCCTCGGTCGCCGCCGTCCTCCACAAGATCGCCACCGACATCCGCCTCTTGAGCAACCGCAAGGAGATCGACGAGCCCTTCGGCGACAAGCAGATCGGCTCCTCGGCCATGCCCTACAAGCGCAACCCGATGAAGTGCGAGCGGATCTGCGGGCTCACGCGCTTCGTGATGAACCTGGTGGGCAACGCCTACGACACCGCCGCCACCCAGTGGCTGGAGCGCACGCTCGACGACAGCAGCAATCGCCGGCTGAGCCTGCCCGAGGCATTCCTGGCCCTCGACGGCTCGCTCGACCTGATGCACCAGGTGGCGTCGGGGCTGGTCGTGCACGAGGCCATGGTCCGCAAGAACCTCTTGGCCGAGCTGCCCTTCCTGGCCACCGAGAACATCATGATGGAGGCCGTCAAGCTCGGCGGCGATCGGCAGGATCTGCACGAGAAGATCCGCGTGCACGCCCAGGCGGCGGGCATGCGGGTGAAGCAGGAGGGCCTGGACAACGACCTCATCGAAAGATTGCGTCAGGACGACGCGTTCAAGAGCGTCCACCACCTGCTGACCGAGGACCAGTTGCTCGACCCGATGAAGTATGTGGGCCGGAGCGTCGAGCAGACCGAAAGATTCTTAAAAGAGGTCGTCGAGCCGCTCAGGGAGCGGTATGGGGACGAACTGGAACGGCTTGGGGGGAGTGATCGGGGGGTGTGATCGTCACCTCGGCCATCGTGCCGTAGGGCACCCGGTCGCTCTTGATGAAGGGAATGAGCGGGATGTCCGGCTTGCACCCCGCCAGCAGGGCAACGCCGACGATTCCCAGGGCCATGGCCGTCCCGCGTCTGGGCAACTTGCGCATGAAGAGGACCTCCTCTCGCTCGACCATGATCGCCTGGCCGAGGCGTTGCAGAATTCTCGGCGGTTGGGCGTGGGACTCCCCAGAAATCAAGCCCGATCGTACGCCACGGGAGCGAATCATCCAATATCCCGGATGTCGCAGCATACCCAGTTTGATGAATCTGGAGAATCAAGCGTGAGTAGTCGCCACGGCTTGCGCTCATAAACAGCCTCGCGCCGGCATCGGTGCGAGCGCGAGTGTGCAGCACAACCCATCGACCGGGGACACGCCGCGTGTTGCGGCCACTCGGGCGGTGTCATGTGGAGGGACTCACCGTGAACGAGATGATGATGAGGCGGGGCGGCGTGCTGGGCGCGACGGCGCTCCTGGGCATGGCCGGGCTGGCGTACGGCCAGTGCGGCACGACGTTTTACTGCGATCGGTCGTGCCCGACGGCCCACCCGCTGGTGGTGTCCAGCAGCGCGAGCGGGCTGAACGTGTCGATGAAGTGGACCGGGATCATCGGCTCGCCCAGCGTGGACAACCCATCGCTGACGTGCGAGACGACGTTCAAGGACATGCTGTGGCGCCGCCACGAGCGGGCCACCAACTGCGTGTGGATCCCCCAGGCCAAGATCAACCTGCGCTCGGGCGCGCTGGCGTGGGGCAACCTCATGGGCTCGTACATCACCATGGCCGATGCCGACACGTCGGTCGGCACGCCGGGGGACATCGACGTCGTGTCGGGCGTGTGGCCGACCGCCGAGTGGGCCCAGGCCATGCTGGACGCCGACGCGGCGTGGGCGGCGATCCCCAAGGGCATCGTGGCCATCAGCGCCGACCGGCTGATCAACGGCGTGGGTACGAGCGTGGCCCGCGGTATTGCGATCCAGGGCTCGATCGCGTTCCCCTACCTCATCATGGCCGACCCGGACAACCTGTGCCAGCGTGATGAGCGTTCGCTGGCGCACGAGGTGGGCCATGTGCTGGGCCTGGGCCATACCGCCAGCGGCCTCATGCAGAGCGGCGGCACGGGCGCGGTGCTGACCGCCAGCGAGGCGAACTCGGCGCGAACCTATCTGTCGGCGAACCTGGCCACCCTGGACCCACCCATCGGCTTCGAGGTCGGCCTGAGCGATCACGCCATCGATGACGCGGGCGATGTCGGCCGGCAGATGGAGCACCTGGACGTGGTCAAGGTGGTGGCCGTCGACAACGCCCGGCTGACCGGCGACATCATGTTCTGCTTCGCCAACGCCGCCCCATACGAGCGCGGCGACCGGATGCAGGCCTTCCTGGCCCTGGACACCGACAACGACGAGAGGACCGGCTCGCCCATGGGCCAGCTCGCGCCGGGCATGGACTTCCGCGGTGCCGACTTTGCCATCGAGATGCAACTCGACCCCGCTGGGCGGCCCATCCTGGGCCTGTACCGCTCGGTCGCCGGCGTGGCGTGGGCGTCCATCGAGTTGCTGCCCGGGCAGGCCAGCGCCACGTTCACGCCCATCAACCGCATCGTCTGCGACCCCACGCCCGCGTTCCGGGGCGAGGCGGTGCAGGCGATCGCCAGCGAGGCGGTGATGACCCTCGACAGCCTGCTCATCTCGCGCGTCGGCGCGGGCGGACGCGGCAAGGCCTTCCCCGAGGGCCTGCGATTCCAGATGGCCATGCTGGACGGGGCCGGCGGCGAACTTTTGGACATCGGTCCGCGCCAACCACGGGTGATGGACTTCCCAGACCTGCCGTTCCCAGAGTTGTTCGGCCAGCGGCGCGCCAGGCCCGGTGAGGTGATCCAGATCCGCGTGGAGAACATGCCGCCCCAGGTGGGCCTCAAGTGCTTCCTTGGGCCGGCGATGATCCCGCTGCCCGGCGTGCGCACCGATGGCAACGGCTCGGCCACGTTCCAGCTCCCCGTGCCCCGCGACGCTCCCCTGGGCGACATCCTGCTGACCGTGGGCGAGGACAGCCCCGAGAGCGCCATCACCGCCGACCGCGGCCTGACCATCGTGCTGTGTACCGCCGACCTCGACGAGGATGGCCGCCTGACCATCTTCGACTTCCTCACGTTCCAGAACCTGTTCGCGCAAGGGCTCGAGCCGGCCGACTTCAACGGCGACGGCGTGTTCGACATCTTCGACTTCCTGGCGTTCCAGAACGCCTTCGACGCGGGATGCTGACCGAAGACAACTCGGCCATGTGCATCACGCCGCCGGCGCTCTTCACGAGTGCCGGCGGCCTTGTCATTGACGCATCACACGATTGATCGCTCGCTGTGTGCGAATCGTACGATAAAAACCCAGGGAAGCAATGCCGACGCCAGCCAGCAGGAAGGCGATGCCCAGGACGTTGGTCAGCGAGCCGTCAAAGAACCTGAGCAGCGAGCCACCCACCACCAGCATGCCCAACGCCGTGCGCACATAGGCCAGCAGCGTGCGCTCGTTGGCCAAGCGCGTGCGGTCGGCGGCCAGGCGATCGGTGATGCTGGGTGTGGAAGCGGCGAGCTGATGATGGTCCATCCGCGAGTGTAGCGGACGTGACCACCTCCACACAAGAGAGGCGAGCATCACGCATCGGGCCACCTAAAACATCAAAAAGACCGACAGCCCACCGGAACGGGTGGGCTGTCGGTCTAGTGAACGAGACAGTTGGAAGGGGTACAGAGGATGGAGATGCACGCTGTCTCGAACGCTTGGAATGTCTCGGAGTCTCTGAGCCGCTTAGCGGCGGCGGCGGGTGGCGAACAAGCCGGCCAGGCCCAGCAAAGCGGCCGAACCGGGAGCCGGCACCACCGCGATCGAACCGACCAAAGCGCCGCCACCGATCTCACCGATCTGCGTGGCCTCGCCCGTGTCGAGGTTGATGGACCAGAACGTCGAGCGGCCCAGCGCGGTGTCCTGGACGCTGGCGTAGGCAAAGTTCGTGCTACCGTCGATATCGAAGCCGACCACGTCGGTCAGATCGACCCCCAGCGAGCCCACGGTGTCCAGCGTGCCCGCGCTGTTGTCCTGGCGGACAAGGATGTCCAAGCCCGTGTCGATGCCGTATAGCTGGGTCATCGTGGAGCCGGCGAAGGCGTTGGTATACGCCGACCCAACGACGTTGGGGTCCATGCCTTCGTTGGGATCACCCGCGCGGTAGAACAGGTCGGTCACCATGGTGCTGCCGCCGGTGATGGGGTTGAGAACAAGGTTCTGGTTGGCGTCGCTCACAACACGGATTCGGTCGATGGTCGGGTTGAAATCGAACCCGAAGCTCGAGCCGTTCAGCCCGGGGCTGAAGGTCGGGCCCACGGCGGTCGCCTGCCCGGTGGCGGGGTTGACGGTGTACAGGTTGTTGAAACTGCCAAGGGCGTACAACTCGCCCGTCGCGGGGCGGAAGTCGATGCCCAGGGCCCGCTCACCACCCGCGAGGCCCGAGATGAATACCCCGCTCTGGATCGAGCCGGGGTTGGTGGCGTCAAAGGTAACCAGGGACTGGTCGTTGGTCACGCCGTAGACCAGTTGGGCGTGAGCGGTGGCAGCCAGACCGGCGGCGGCCAGGGCGAATGTCAGTGCGCGTACGGTTTGCATTTGGGTCTCTTCCTCGACTTGGGGTGTCTCTATCTTCCTCGAAGCCCACTTCGCGTTGGCGCACGAGTGCGATGCACAGAACTTGCGATTATCTGGCCGCAATGACGTACACTCTGCGTGATGTCCGGCAGCCCCGAACCCCACCCATCCGTGGAATCCGTCGCCCCAACGGGCGGGGCAACCTGTTTGCTCGAACGCATCGCCGGCGGCGACGCCTCGGCCGTCCGCCCGCTCATCGACGCCTACGGCGGATTCGTGTGGAGCATCGTGCGGGCCCGATTCCCGGGCTCCCAGCACATGTCCGACGCCGAGGACGTGGTGCAGGACGTCTTCGCCTCGATTTGGAAGGACGCCGGCAGGTTCGACCCCGCAAAGGGCAGCGAAAAAACCTTCATCGCCGTCATCGCCCGCCGGCGGGTCATCGACCGCTTACGGCGGAGCGGGGCCTTGCAAGAATCCGTGCTCGAGTCCAACCAACTCGATGGCCAACTCGAAGCCCATGTCGATACATTGGCCATCCCTGGCCTCGCAAGCCGGGCCGAGGACGTCCGAAAAGCGGCCCAGGCCCTGGAAAATCTCCCACAACCCCAACGAATGGTTTTGCGTTTGTTCATCGTTTCCGGCCATACCCACGAACAGATCTCCGTCGCCACCGGCGTTCCGCTGGGGACGGTCAAGAGCCATATCCGCCGTGGATTGGCCAGAGTTCGTGAGGAAATGCGGGCCGAGGAGCTCGAATCATCACGCGGATCATCAAACGGACCAAACAATCCGGGGGAGGCCGCGTCATGAGCGCACAACGGCCGAACCACGATGCCGCCTTCGAGCATCTCACCGATGATGAATGGGCCGAGGCCATGGTACTGGCAAGCATGACCGAAGATGCGCGCCTGCCCGAGTCTCTTGCGGCCGCACTCGAAGCCCAGGGTCTTGCCGCGCTGAGCCACCGCGCCCGACCCGAAGACCAAGACGACATCGAGGCGCTACCAATGAAGACTCTCCGAGTGCCATGGGCATTGCTGGGCATCGCCGCCGTCGTGATGGTGGGCGCGGGCATCGGCCTGGCCGTCCTCACCGTCACCCTGCAAGGTCGTGAGGCCCGCATCACCGAACTCGAAACCGAACTCGCGCAAGCGAACCAGCAAGCCGAGCGCAATCAGGTCTTCCTGGCCGAGTTGCGCCAGCAACTCGACTCCCGAGAAGGCGAACTCGACGAGGCACAGACCGCGCTTGCCGATGCCGATGAACAGCGCCTCCAACTGGCCGAACGCCTCGCCCAAGCCACGAGCAACCTGGAAACCGCCCAGCTGCGCATCGCGCGGTACGAAGAACCCGTCGACCCGACAACCCTCGCCGCCAACCGCCAGAAGCTGCTCGAAGTGCCCGGCACGCTGCGCCTGGCATGGAGCCCGTTCGACCTGCCCGACGCGCCGGCCGAGCAGCGTGACGTCACCGGTGACGTGGTGTGGAACGAGGAACTCGAGCAGGGCTACCTGCGATTCGTCGGCCTGGACGTCAACGACCCAACCGTCGAGCAATACCAGGTGTGGGTCATCGACGACCGCGGCATGGAGCAAAAAGTCAGCGGCGGCGTCTTCAACGCGACCGCCCAGGGCGAAGTTATCGTGCCCATCGATCCCGCGCTGGACATCGGCCGCGTGGCACTCTTCGCCATTACGGTCGAAGAGCCGGGCGGCATCATGGTGCCCGATCTTCGCCGTCGGGTCGTGGTCGCCCCTCGCGGCGAGGGTTGAGCCCTGTTCGAGGCCAAAACGCTGGCCTTTCCCGCACGATTGCCGTACGGTGCTGGCATGACACGCATTCCTGCCATCGTCTTGGTCGTGCTCGGCCTGTTGTGTTCCGTGTGTATCGCGCAAGAAGAAGGCACGGAAGTTCCGCAAACCTTCCGCGTCGCCACGACCATCACGCCACCGTTCGTGATCCAGGACGAAGACGGCACACTCTCGGGCATCGACGTGGAACTCTGGAATCGTGTGGCCGATCGGCTGGGCGCGACCACCGAGTGGAACGTCACGACCTTACAAGGTGCCCTCGACGCCGTGCGAGGTGGTGAGGCAGACGCCGCCATCGCGGCGCTGACCATCTCTCGAGAGCGTGAAGCCACGCTCGACTTCACGCACGCCTACTTCAACTCCGGGCTTGGCATCGCCGTCAGCAGCGAGAACGCCGCCAGCTCGGGCTTGCTCGCCTTGATCGGCGGGCTGTTCAGCCTGGCATTCCTGCAAGCCGTCGGAGCGCTGGCATTGGTGTTGCTCATCAGCGGCCTCCTGATGTGGCTCTTCGAGCGCAAGGCCAACGCCGCCCAGTTCCCGCCCGGCGTCAAGGGGTTGGGCGACGGCTTCTGGTGGAGCGCCGTCACGATGACCACGGTGGGGTATGGCGACAAGGCGCCGGTGACCTTCGCCGGCCGGCTCGTGGCGTTGGTTTGGATGTTCACGAGCATCATCATCATCGCCGCGTTCACCGGCGGCATCGCCAGCGCCATTACGGTTGGCGCTCTTGATGGCAAAGTTCGCGGACCCGAGGATCTGCCCGGAGTCCGCGTCGTCGCGCCCCGAGGCACGACGGCGGTCGAATACCTCCAAGCCAACGGCGTGAGGCCCAACGAGGCCGACTCGGTTGAGGATGCCCTGGCGATGCTGGCCCAAGGCGAAACCGACGCCGTGGTGTACGACGCGCCAGTGCTCCAATCGCTCGCGCGAGATCGCTCGGACATCATCGTGCTCGAAGCCACATTCGCCCCGCAAAGTTACGGCATGGCGCTGAACCAGGGCGACGAACGCCGTGAAGCCATCAACCGCGCCATCCTTACCGAAACGAGCGACGCAGGCTGGCGCGAGCTGATCGAACGCTACCTGGGCCCCTGACCGATCGCTCCGACCAGCGAATCGAGCAGGCCGGAAGCGCCGATGCGAAAGTACCGCAGGTCTGGCTTCTCCCAATCGGTGTGACCCGTCATGACCTCACGAGCCTGGGACCAGTATGCAATCGCATCTTCGACCGTGCGCACGCCGCCGGCGGGCTTGAGACCGGCCCTGGGCCCACCCGCTCGCCAGGCTTGGGCGAGCACATCGAGCATGATGCCCGTGGCTTGAAGCGTGGCAGCGGGCTGGGTCTTGCCCGTGCTGGTCTTGATGAAGTCGCCGTCGCGCAGTAACGGCACGACCAGTTCGCTCGCGGCACGAATGTTCGAGTCGCTCCCGAGTTCACCCGTTTCGAGGATGACTTTCAGCGTCGCATTGCCAATGGCCGATCGGATCTCGCGCACCTCTTCGACCACGCGCTGCGTGCGGCCGGCCAGGAACTCGCCCCGGCTGATGGCCATGTCGATTTCATTGGCGCCCTGACCAACCGCCCATGCCGCCTCGGCCACGCGCAATCGCAGCGGGCTCATGCCGCTCGGGAACGCGCCCGCGACCGACGCGAGCCTTACGCCCGAGCCCGCGAGCACTTCGGCCGCGACGGGCACCATCGTGGGGTACACGCAGATCGCCCCCACCGCGACCGACCCGTCGCCCAGAGGATCGAGCCCCTTCGCGCACAACTCGCCCACGCGCTCGGCAGTGTCGGTGGCCTCGAGCGTGGTCAGGTCGAGCACGCCCACGAGGCGGCCGAGGAGGTCAGGGCTGGTTGAGAGCGGTGATGGCATTGGTGTACTCACGCTCCATCGTCGCACGGCAAGATGGGTTCTTCCACAGATTCTGGTGCGTGCCGCCGAGAACTTCGACGAATCGGCCCCTCGGGCACGCCCGAGCGATGGCCCTACCGTCCTCGATCGGGCACGTCGGGTCGGCGTCGCCGTGCAGCACGAGCAGCGGGCATCGCAGCCGACCAGCCAGTACCTCACGATCAAACGGGTGATCCTTGCCTCGTGACAAGTTGGGTCCGGTCCAACGCCCACACGCGGCCAGACCGACATACGCCAGCGCCGGGCCCAGGACGAACGTGACGGGAGCCCGCCGGAAGAGCATGACATTCCGCGCGGGCGTGGGCGCAAGGCGGTACGGCGCCTCGACGATGATCTGCACCACGCCGCTTGCCCGAAGACCAGCGGCGATCGACACGCCGGTGCCCATCGACGAGCCGCACAGCACGATCGGGCGCTCGTCGCCCACGCGATCGATCAAGGCCAGCAAGTCGGCCGTTTCCAGCACGCCCAGCGTGCATCGACCGCCGCTCTCGCCATGACCGGGCATGTCCCACAAGACAACTCGAGAGCACAGCGTGCTCAGCAGCGGCACGCGACGCAGTGCGTTGACCTTGCCGCTGCTCCAGCCGTGGGTGACGATCGCCACCGGCCCCTCGGGCACGTCGCCCGGCACGTCCCACACTTCCAGGTCGCGGCCCTGGCTCCGCAGCGTCCACGTCTGAAACTCTCGCGGCTTGTCGAGTTCGCCCGGGTCGCCAGGCTGCACCCGCGACACCGCGGAGGCGTACGTCTGGCGCGGTGGGTGCGTCAGCGTGCGAGCGGTCGACACCACCAGCAAGAGCCAATAGAACACCACGCCGATGGCCAGCAAGAGTAATAAACCCGCCACGCTCGCCAGCATTCAGAGCCCGACAAACACGTTGCGGATGTCGTTGAAAGTCACCACCAGGAACGCCGCCCCGATGAGCAGCAGGCCGGCCACGGTAGCGATACTCTGTACCGCCTCGGGCACGGGCTTGCCGCGAATCCACTCGAAGATGATGAAAAGAAACTGCCCGCCGTCGACGATCGGCAGCGGCAGAAAGTTCACCACGGCAAGGTTCACGCTGATGAGGGCCATGAAGAACAGCAGCCAGATCAGGCCGCGATCGGCCACGCGCGTGCCCAGGTGGGCGATGCCCACGGGCCCCTTGAGATGCTCGACCTTCACGCTGCCCTGGAACAGCCGCGCGAACGTTACATACGTCATCATCATCACGCGGTGCGTCTCTGCCAAGCCCACGCGCACGGCATCGACCGGCCCATCGGCCTTCAGCGTGAACTCCGCGGGCCTGAACACGCTCAGCAAACCCGCGGGCGTGGCATACCCAAGATCGTGCAACGATGTGACCTCGGCGGCGGACAACTCGAGCGTGCGTGACTGGGTGGGACCATCGACACCCCGCGCCGTGGGCAGACGCACGTCGAGTACCACCTGCGCGCTGGTCTTGGCGGCATTGGCCTCGATTGTCGCGTCGATCAGGGCCGAGCGCATGTCGGCGAAACTGGAAACCGCGCGCCCCCCCACCGCCAGCACGCGGGTGCCCGGGCGATCGATGCCGGGCATATCCAAATCAGCGCCCGCCGGCGGAAGCGAGAGCAGCGTGCCGTCGAGGTCCTGGTCGGGGTAGAAGCCGATCTGGCCCTCACGGTTCACGCTCACGGTCAGTTCAACGGCTGCGCTGTCACGCAGCACGACGATGGGTATCGTGTCGCCGGCGTTGCGCCGAATTTCGGAGATGCCCGCGGCGACACTCGGATATTCGAGCGACCCCAGACGCGCGAACACATCACCCGCGCGAAGCCCTTGCTCGTGGCCGCGCGAGTTTTCTTCCAGCGGCCCAACCGTCATCACGGGCGTAAGGCCAAGCAGATGAATCTGCGGCGTCTTCGCGCCCGAGGGCATGGGTACCAACGCTTCCTGCAACCTTGGCCGCGGTTCGAGCACCGCCTCGTGCCTCGCGCCGTCGATGGCAAAGGCCAGCGTCACCGGCTGGCCGCCCGAGCCGGCAAACACCCCGGCCAGCACGCCCGGATCGTTGATGCCGCGCGCCGGCCCGTCACCGACTCGCGCGGATTCGAGCGTGGCACCGGGCGGGATGCCGTCAAGGCCGATCATGCCCATCACCCGCTGGTATCCCTCGATGTCGCCACCGTCATCATACAGTTGCACGGACTGGGCCGGTGCCACGCCGATGTCCTGCAAGCCCGTCGCTTCAGATGTGCTCGGCAACACCTCGAAAGCCAGCGGCATGTCGTACCCGCCCCGCCGCACGAGCACGTCGATCGGCTTGCCGGGCTTGGACATCGCCGAAGCCAGCATCAGGTCATTGAAACTGCGCGCTTCGCGCCCGTCGACGCGGAGAACCTCGTCGCCCGGTTGCAACCCCGCCTCGACGATCGATGGATCAGCCGGGAGGGCCGTGGTGGCTGGGCCGTCGGAAGCGACCACGCCCAGCCGCGGCGGCTCGGTCCGCAGCCCAACCATGAAGACGAAGATAAACAGGAACGCCGCGAGGATCACGTTGGCCACCACGCCCGCGGAGATCACCACCAGCCGCTTGGCCGGGTGGCACGTCTGGTAGCTATCTGGCGCGTGGCTGGTCGCGCCTGGGTTGGCGTCTTCCTGGCCAAGCATCTTGACGTATCCACCAAACGGCAGCCAGTTCAGCCGGTACTCCGTCGGGCTTACGTCCGACGGTGGCAGGTCGTGCGTGCTCAGCCCACGGTCGGCCAGCATGGTCCGATACGCCGGCTCGCTGCTCCCCCGCCGCCAGCCCATACCCTTGCGAAAACTGAACAAAGCCGGCCCGAAACCCACCGCGAAGGCGAACACGCGGATGCCCGCCCACCGGGCGGCCAGGAAGTGGCCCATCTCGTGGATCACGATAATGAGGCCAAACCCCACCACCACCAGCAGCAGGTCAAACGCGGTCGAGGCAAAGGGGAGGATCTGGGGCATGTCTAGATTGTAGATCGGGCCCAGGCGGGGGCGGCCTGAAGCCAAGCCCGGGCGGGCGTGTCATCGCCGGCCCGAGGAGAACGGTTAATCCACGATCAGTTGCGGTACTTCACCGTGCAGCCGTAGGCCTGCGTGCGGGCCTCGGCGATGGTCTCACCGGCCAGATGGGCCTTGATGGCCTCCTTGACATAGTTGGTCTCGCCCAAGTCGCGGGCGCTGCGATCGCTGTCGATCGCGCCGTGATAGACGATCATCCCGTCCTTGGAAATGACGTACATCTCGGGGGTGCGCTTGGCACCGTACATGCCGCCGACCTTGCCGTCCATATCCATCAGCACGGGGTAGGCAATGCCGAACTCCTCGATGGCCTTCTTGTTGCGGTCAATGCCCGCGCCCTGCATGCCCTCGGCACCCGAGTTGATGGCCATCCACACCACGCCCTGGTCGGCGTACTTCTTGGCCAGGTCCTTCATGGTGCTGTTGTTCTTGTGATGCTTCACCACGAAGGGGCAGTCGGGGTTGAACCACTCGACCACCACGGCCTTGGTGTCTTCCTTGGCCAGCACGTCCTTGAGGCTGTACTGCTTGCCGTCGGTGTCCTTGAGGGTGAACATCGGTGCCATCTCGCCCGCGGTCACGCCCTGCTGGGCCTTGGCCATGCCGTCCTGATTGGCCATGGCCACCGACAGGCTGGTGGCGGCGGTCATCGCCGCGATCGTCCCGAGCATCGCCATCCCGTTGCGTTTCATCCAAGACATTTTGAGCTCCTTTGCATCAGGGCCGCGAAAGCAACCCGATTGGTGTTGCGATTCAACTGAGTTCGTTACGAGGGCCGCCGATCCACACGATCACGCACGCGCGAGACCGCCTCGGCATCGGCCGGCTTGCGGAACCCGTCGGCCCCGAAATCGATCATGTACCAACTCGGCCCGCGCCCGTCAACATGAACTTCGAGCACGCCGATCAGACGGCGTTCCCCGTTCTTTGACAGGTCGCGCGCCTCGGAAGCCAGCCGCAGCGTGAGCGTGTCGCCCTTGGCGTGCCCGTCTTCCAGGGCCGACACCAACGAGGTCGACGCCATGGCTGGATAGAAGGCCACCTCGGTCGCGCCCGCGAATCGGGCGGTGACCTTCTCGTCGCTCCACGACAGTTCCAGGCCCTCCACAGCCTCGCCGGGCAGCACGGGCCTAGGCAAGCGCTCGGCGGCCTTGCCGATGGGCTCGGAACGCGAGAGCGGCGGCGGCGAGAACACCGAGTTGCCGATCCGCTCGACATTCAACTCGATCGAGACCGGGCCGAAGCCGGGCAGACAGATGTCTTGGCACACCAGCCACTCGACCTCGCCGGCGATCTCGAGCGTCGTGCCGGGCAGGACACCCGCGTCGATCGTCACGGGAATCAGGATCGTGGGCTCACCCTCGTACACATGGTCGAGAATGTCGCCCGGTGAAACATACCGATGGGGCGCGGGCCACAGCATCGAGCCAACGGTCACGCCCTCGGGAAGTGTCCACTCGACCGTCGGGGCGAAGCCCGTGTCGTTGCGGCCGTCCCAATAAATGTGCCACTTGTCTTCGAGATCGAAACGCAGGCCCAGCAATATGGTCTGGCCAGGAACGACACGAGCGGCCTCACCAACGAGCGAGACCTTGGAAACATCGCTCGCATCTTGTGCATGAGCCGTAGGCACACCCATCATAAGAATGGCAAGAAGGCCTGCGGCGATGGCATGACGGCAAGTTGGCACTGAACCTCCACGGATACATTTCCACGATTGTCCGTGACTGCATAACGTGACGCCCGTGAGGCCTATTCCACAAACTGGGTAAGCCCAATCGTACATGGTATCCCTAGTTGCCCCACCTGAAAGCACATGATGACCCGGACGCGCCACCTACCACCATCCCGATTCGCACGATTCATTGGGTTTTCCCTCTGCCTCTCCGCCGGCTTGGGGCCGCTGGCGGCGTGCGACACCGGTATCACCGATTCGGACATCGACAACATCACCCTCACCGAACTGCGATTGCTCTGGCTCGACCAGCGTGAACGCGCCGGCGAGCCGCTCCTGCTGCTCATCGACCCCCGCAATCGTGACGACTTCGAGGGTGCCCGCCTGCCCGGGGCGGCCCATGTCACCCTGCCCGATCTGGCCCTGCAAAGCGAGATCGACCCCGCGGTGAACGCCTACCGACGAATCGTGGTGTACGCCGAAGGGCCCGGGGCTCTTTCGAGCCGGGCAATGACCAAACGGCTGCTGATCCTGGGATACGACCAGACCCGGCTGTTCGGCGGAGGCGTCGTGGAATGGGCCGACGCCGGCTTCCCGATCGAGAGCGGCGTGCCCGACAACGAGCCCGTGCCGCCGCCGCAGCGCGACGTGCGTCGATCGGTGCCCTGACTGGTGCAACGCGAGCCAACCCCCACAAACAACGACGCCCCCGGAAACCGGGGGCGTCGCTTTGGATACATCGGCTGACCGTCGGGGCAGCGTCGATCAGATGACGATGCGTTCCAGCGGGTTGGTCAGCCCCAGCGGCGCGCCGGCGTTGGGTGTTGGCACGTTTACGGTCGAGGCGCTCCGCGACGCGCGACCGCGTCCGGAAGACTCGCTGGCCCGGGCCGTGGGGCTCGGGGGGGTGATGGGTGCGGTGCTCGGCGTGCGGGCCCGGCAGCCGACCCTCGACCGCTACGAGCTGCGAGGGGTCCTCGGTTCGGGCGCCATGGGCACCGTGTACCGGGCGCACGATCCTCACCTCGACCGGGAGGTCGCGCTCAAGGTGCTCGAGGGGGTGGAGGGCCAGACCGGTGTGGATGCCGTCGC
>CAYGTM010000014.1:0-15184 GCA_964352795.1 uncultured Phycisphaera sp. | reverse complement strand
GATCAGGTCCACAAGCACGCCGAGGAAGCCGAACGCCGCGCGAGTGAGGTGACACAGAAGCTCAGCCAGCACACGCAGGCGTTGCAGACCGCCCGTGAGGAACTGGCCGACGCCGTGCGTCGGGCCGACACGGCCGACAAGCAGAAGACGAACTTGACCGGCGAGATCGAGATGCTGCGCGCGCAACTGGCCGAGGCTCGAAAACAAACCCAGGCGTCCCAGCACGAAACTCAGCAGCTGGCCCAACAGCGTGACGCCGCCGAACGCGAGGCCGCGGCGCTACGAGCCAAGTACGCGGGCGTGGACCTCGACCAGTTACGAGGCAGCCTCACGAAGTCGCGGCAGTTGGTCGGCACGATGCAGGGTCAGAATAACGATCTCTCGCTGCGTGTCGAGCAGCTCGTGCGCGAGCGGCGGGCGATGGAGAAACTGGCCGACCAGCGACTGGTGGCCATCCAAGCCTTGGAACAAAGGCTCGGCGAACTGCTGGCCAGCCGGTGGCGGCAGATGGGCCAGCGCCTGCACATGGCGATGGTCTTGCCCTGGGAAGAAGCCGAGCGGCAGCGCCTGCTGGGCGCGAGCACGAATGGGCAGCACGCCCGATAGACCGTTGATTTGCATCGGAGGAGCGATCCATGAGCACCACCCGCACGGACAGCACGGGGCTTTTGCGGCACGCCCGCGAGGCCGCCGAACGAGCGCACGCTTTGGGAACCAACCCCAACGTCCAGAAGGCGATCGGGGCGGCGCTGCACGGCGATGGCGGGGTGGCCCTGGTGGCCGGTGAGCCGACGGGAGTGGCGCTCGACGCGCTGGCCGGCGCGTGCGACGAGCGATCGTGGCAGGTGTACGTCGCGACGGGCGCTATCGACGGCGCTGCTCGCGTGGCCGAGCGCCTGCGCCGGGGCGTCATCGTGGAGCACACGGTGGCCGAGCTGCTGCGCACGTTGCCGGTGAAGCCATGCGTTGCGTTGGTATTCGGTACGGATGCCCAGCGGGTTTCGGCGTTTCTGGCATCGCTGGCGGGAGCCATGCCCGACGGCTCGCTCGCGATCGTTTCGGGCGTGGAGGCCTTGGACCATGTGTTCTGGCGAGTGATCGGCAGTGGTGATGGGTTGGTGATGCTTGAACGCCGGAGCGTCTCGGCGGGTGTTTTGCCGATGCGATTGGAAGATGAGGCGTACGGCCTGCTCGGCGATCTCACTCGCAAGGCATTGGCCGAAGGACCCACGCCCGCGCGGCAGGCGACGATGCGCACGCCGGCGGTGGTGTCGCCCACTGGGCTGGGAAGTGTCCAGACTCGCCAAGCGTTGGTGCGCGCGGTCGTGCGGGCGCGCGAGGAGCTTTCGCCCCGGCGCGAGAACCGGCGTTTGGAGCGCCTCAGCCGCTGGCCTTGGGTCGTGCCCGATGCAGAGCCGCTGCCGCCGACGATGCCCGACGGTTCGCCCTGGCCCAAGATCACGGTGGTGACGCCCACATATAATCAGGGGCATTTCATCGAGGAAACGATCCTCTCGGTCATCCACCAGGGGTATCCGAATCTCGAACACATCCTGATGGACGGCAACTCGACCGATCACACGATGGAGGTGGTCGGCAAGTACCGCGACCACTTCGCGGTGATTGTCTCGGAGAAGGACAAGGGCCAGAGCGACGCCATCAACAAGGGCTTCGAGAGGGCGACTGGCGAGTTGCTCACCTGGATCAACAGCGACGACATGCTCACGCCCGGCGCGTTGGCGGCGGCGGCCATCGCGTACACCACCAGCGGCGCGGACTTCATCAACGGCGTGTCGCAGGTGTTCCGCGAAGGCACGCTGGTGCATCAGTGCATCACGAGTTGTCCCGATGGGCCCATGCCGCTCATGGACATGCTCGACCTTGAGAACTGCTGGCTGACCGGACAGTTCTGGTGGCAGCCGGATTGCTTCTTCAGCAAGGCACTGTGGGACAAGGCCGGCGGGCATGTGCGCGTCGATTGGTATTACTCGATGGATTACGAGCTGTGGCTGCGCATGGCGCAGGCGGGCGCGAGGGTCCACAGCATCGGGCGGCCCATCTGCTGGTATCGCACGCACGCCGATCAGAAGACCAGCGAGGGCGAGGGGTCGGGCTTCCGCGGCGAGCTCCCCAAGGTGGTGGAAGACCACTGCAAGAAGCATGGCATCACGCTCGAGAAGCGCGGCAAGGAGGTCGTCAAGAGCCGGTTGCGCGTGGTGTTCTTCAACGACGTGGGTTTCGAGTATGGCGCGGGCATCGCGCAGCGGCGGCTGGCCGAGGCATTCGCCAGCGCGGGGCACGACGTGCGCGTGCTCGCGGCCACGCACCCCGAGCCGGTGCGCGAGCGCCCGGTGGTGTCGGCCGGCGATGCACTCGCGGCCATCGACGCGCACGAGCCCGATCTCGTGGTCATCGGCAACGTGCATGGGGCGGATGTCTCGCCCGACGTGCTCAGCGCGATCGCGGCAAAGCACGAGACGGTGTTCTTCATGCACGATGCGTGGCTGCTGACCGGGCGCGAGACATACTTCGGTGATAATGAAGATTTCTTGACTGGCCTGGTGGGCCCGACCAGCATGGAGGCGGGCTATCCGGCGATGGCGAACGACGCCATCCGGCCGGCGTGGGAGGCCAAGCGGCGGTTCCTGACCGGCTCGGAGCGGCTGACCATATTGACCAATAGCCAGTGGCTGGCCGATCGCGCCACGACGGCGCTCTCGAAGCTTGGCGCGGTGGAACAAACCGGGAACGATCAGTCCCCGTTTGATCTTGGGCATCGACCGCCGGTCCACGCCGTCAGGTACGGGCTCAATCTCGACGCGCTCAAGCCGCGGGACAAGGCGACGTGCCGAGACATTCTGGGCTTGCCGCAAGACGACTTCATCATCATGGCGTCGGCGTGCTCTCTGGATGACGACCGTAAGGGCATCGCGTATCTGGCCAAGGCGCTCAAGCAACTGAACCTGCCCGACGCGACGGTGGTGGGCGTGGGCTACATGCCGCCCAACGCGAAGCCGCCAATCCCCAACATGCGCGCGATGGGGTATATGCGTGACGCGCAGCAACTGGCGATGCTGTACTCGGCCTGCGACATCTTCGTCGCGCCCAGCACCGACGAGGCGTTCGGGCAGGTGTTCATCGAGGCGGCCGCCTGCGGCACTCCGTCGGTGGGCTTCCCCGTGGGCGGGGTGCCCGAGGCCATCACGCACGGCGTCACGGGTCTGGTCGCGCGCGAGGTGACCGCCGAATCGCTCGCGGCGGCCATCGACACGCTGTATCGCGACGCGGGCTATCGGCGGGATATGGGCCAATGGGCGCGAATCCATGCCGAGAACGAATGGTCGCTGTGGACGAGTTATCAGCGGTTGCACACGGCGCTCGCACAAAGCGGCGCGGGCGAGCGCATCGGGCTGAGCCGAAAGATCGACTTCACCAGGCCCGCGCCGATGCCCCAGACTGCGGCGCTGGTGCGACCCACGCAGCCCGGGTATGAGCCCCGGCACGGGTTCGAGTATTGGGAAGGCCCGACCCCAGAGCAGAACCTCGAACGCTTCCGCTGGCTGCGCGGCTCGAACGCGGCGGCCGTGCTGTACCCGACCAAGGCGGGGCGCGCGACGCTGGCCATCACATGCCGCAACACGCACCCGAACCAGAAGCTGCGCATCGTGCTGAACGGCGAGCCCGTGCGCGAGGTTCCCGTGCCGATCACCAAGCCGCGCACCGACCACGCCATCACGGTGCCGGTTCAGGTCAACGCGGGCGCCAACCACCTTCAGTTGCACTTGTGGAAGTGGACGCTAGGCGAAGGTCGGCCGTTGTCGCTGCTGCTGACCGATTTGCGATTGATCGAGGATTGAGTTTCAGATCACGTCGCGTATTTCGGCGCGGACGGCCTTGAGCGCGAGCAGCCCAAGTGTCGAGAACAGCACACCCCAACCCAGGGCCGTGGGCAGCAGCCACGCATCGGGCAGCCGTGCTTCGAGCATCAGCTGGCGGCCGGCTTCGAGCGCGGGATACGCGGGATTCAGCGGCAGGATGATTTCGAGCTTGTCGGGCAGAATTCCCGCGACGTACACCATCGGGTAAGCCCAGAAGCCGATGGTGAGGATGATGCGGATGATCTCGGTGGCGTCTTGCACGAACGGCACGACCGCCGCGCCGATGGCCGCGACGCCGAAGCCCATGAGCAGCAGCATGGCGAAGGGAATCGGCGCCAGTAGCCAGTACCAGTTTGGAATGAAGCCGAAGGGGATGGCCGCAACGGCCAGGATGGCGTAGCTGATGGCCAGGCCGATGGCGCTCGAAACGGCGGCCTGGGCCACGAAGGCGCTCTCGGGGATGGGCAACTTTCGCAGGTACTGGGCGTTGGCCAGGATGGCGCGGCTGCCGCGGGAGACGGTTTCGCTGAACGCGAGCCACGGCAGCATGGCGCTGCACAGGTAGACAACGTACGGTGCGTCGCCGGTGCCGGCACGGCCCATGATGCTGGCGAACACGAGCGAATAGATCAGGATCATCGACAACGGCTGGAGGATGTTCCACAGCACGCCAGCGCCCGCGCCGGCGTAGCGATGGCGCACGTCCGACAAGGCGGTGCGCCAGATATAGCGAGCATGGGGCAGCAGTTCGAGCATCGGCGGGCGTCCGGATCAGTCGCCGTGCTTGGCGCGCAGCTTGGTGCTCAGGCGGCAGATGAGTTGGGCCCGCTCGGTTTCGTCGACCCAATCCTGGAGCGTGGCGGCGATCTCGTCGGCGGGCACCGGAGCGCCGGGCAGGGGGCACGACGCGCCAAGTTGCCGACCGGCGATGGCGCGATACCGCGTGAGCGTGCGATCGCCGAACATCGAGATGAAGTCAAACTCTTCGTTCAAGAACAGCACGACGGGCACGCGGTTACCGTCGTTGATGACCAGTCGCTCGGCCAGGTCCATGTGCTCGTCGCGGTCGAGCAGGCGCAGCTCGATGAGGTCGGGCCGCAGGTTGGCGATGGCGTCGAGCATGGGCACCTGCTGCACGCAGTCGCCGCACCAGGTGCCGCTGACGGTGAGGATGTGCATCCGCCTGGTGAAGCCCTGGAAGAGTGCTTGGTGCTCGCCCGTGGTCTTGACGAGTTTGCGGAAGTCGGCCCAGGCCTTCTGATGGCTGTCCTTGCCGGTGGCGACGTAGGCGTCGTAGGCGTGGGCTTGCTCGAACTTGGCTCGCAGGAAGTCGGTTTCGATCATGGGGTCACGGTACGCTCGGAAGGCTGGGGGACGCGGGGCGTGCCGCACTCGGGGCAGGTGTCTCCCACGACGGCCGAGAGGTCGTAGCCGCAGGTGAAGCAGGCCGGGGTGCGGGCGCAGCGGCGGCATTCTCGGCCGACGATGGCGTCATAGATCACGAAGCCGGCGACCGACAGGACGAGCCACCCACCGCCGAACACGAGCACATAGGCAACCGCGAGCGGGGCCGAGGTGATCCCGAATGGGCCGGTTGTGGTGACACTGGTCGGCGTTCCGTTGGGTTGAAACTGGTAGGTCGCCTGGTAGAACAGGCCTAGACCGATCAGGCTACACCAAACGACAATGATCGGCGTCAAAATGAGCGTGTTGGTGAACATCAATCGCAAAATACGGCGGCGATGCACCTTCCAGGTCAGCTTGCAAGCCACGCGATGGCGGATGCCCAACTCATCGGACAGCCCCCAGGGCACATAGATGGCCCATTTCAACCTCGAAGCCCGGCGATGGCTCCCTGGGGAGGTCATGCGGTCGTGAAATCCGGGAAGTGGAGCGGACGTGAGTCGAACACGCGACCTCATCATTGCGAACGATGCGCTCTACCAACTGAGCTACCGCCCCGGGTTGCCCGGGCCTTCCGGCCAGAGCGGCGGGAGTATAGGGCGGCCGTTCTGGGGCGTCTGGGGCCAGATTTCGAGCCCGATAACATAATTTTTACCCCTTTGCCGCAGATTGGTGGCGGGGGAGAGCTGGGTTGCCGTTATATTGTTAGTGCTAACTAGACAATGCCGGCCCGTCGTGGGCCGCCCACTTTGGAAGGAACTCGGATAGGGGCACGCGCATGACGGCGAACAGGAACTGGCGTCGGACACGGGTGAGGCTGGCAGCGGCGGGGTGTGTCGCGGCGCTCTCGGCAACCCTCGGCGGCTGCCACGGGCATGGGCACTATTCATACCACTCTGGGCACTACGGCCACCACGGCTACCACGCCCGGAGTTACAGCGGCGACGCCGATCTGTTCGCGGTGGTCGCGGTGGTCTATCTGGTGCTGTGGGCGATCGCCGGGGACTGAGCCGTTTGCTCTGGCGTACTGGACAACCAGCGCGGTGATCGGTGGACGCTGTGATTCATTGACTGGGGAAGTTCCATAAAGCCGCCGTTCAGGGTCTGATAAATTCGGTGTCGTTGCGCGAAGACTTTGCACGAGGGCAGCGATTCTGATTGGAAATGATTGCGCACATGGGTATGACGTTCGCGCTCGGGGGGGGCAGGCGTGGGCCGGCCTTCGCTCGGGCGAGTGCGAGCAAAGGAGTTTCACCCATGCGTTCTTCGATCATTGTCCTGACCATGTTGGCCGGTGCCGCCAGCGGCCTGGCTCAGACCACCGGCCCGAGCAGTTCGGTGGAGCCCTACGTTGTCGCGAGCGTGCCCGGCGTGACGGTTTCGAGCATCCTGACCGTCGGCGATTCGCCCACCGGCAGCGGGTACCGCATGGTGGGCATCCCTGACGGGTTAGGTGGCCTGGACAACGGCGACGGCACGTTCACCCTGCTGATGAATCACGAACTGAGCCCGACCGCGGGCATCGCCCGCGAGCACGGCGGCATGGGCGCTTTCGTGAGCAAGTGGACCATCGACTCGACCACTCTGGAGGTGATCGCCGGCGAGGACCAGATCAAGCGTCTGTTCGCGTGGGTGCCGGGCACGGGCTATGTTGAGTCGTTCAGCGAGGCCCTCAACCGCCTGTGCTCGGCGGACCTGCCTCCGGTGAGCGCGTTCTTTGATTCGACCAGCGGCCTGGGCACCACCGATCGGATATACCTGAGCGGCGAGGAGACCCGCCCGCCCTTCAATCCCGACCACGGGCGCGCGTTCGCGCACATCGTGACCGGTGACGACGCGGGCATCAGCTACGAAATCCCCGGCGTGGGCAAGATGGCCCATGAAAACGTGCTGGCCAGCCCCTTCGAGCAGGTCAAGACCATCGTCATCCCCATGGACGACGCCGACGCGGCCACGGCCCCCGGCCCGGCCCCCTGCGAACTCTATGTGTACGTGGGCGAGAAGCAGAGCGATGGCAGCGTGGTGGACAAGGCGGGCCTGACCAACGGCACGCTGTACGGCGTGCGCGTGATTCGCCTGGATGGCACCGTCGTGGCCGAGGAGAGCAACGAGTTCGGCTTCGGCGATGCGAGCACGGGCTACATCGGCCAAGCCCGCTTCGAGATGGTCGACCTGGGCGACGTGAAGGACACGACCGGCATCGACTTGCAGTCCGAGTCGATCGCCCTGGACATCACCCGCTGGCAGCGCATCGAGGACGGCGCGTGGGATCCGCGCACCGCCCGCGCCAACGACTTCTACTGGGTGACCACCGCGAGCAGTTCGCGCAACAGCCGCCTGTTCGTGAATCGATTCGATGACATCACCAACCCCGAGGCGGGCGGCGAGATCGAGATCCTGCTCCGCGGCGACGAGGGCCAGATCACCATGGACAACATGGGCATGGACGGGTTCGGCAACGTGGTCATCCAAGAGGACCCCGGTGGCAGCAGCCGCCTGGCCAAGATCTGGAACTACAACGTCGATCGCGCGCAGCTCGTCGAGATCGCCGCGTCGGCCAACAAGTTCTTCACCGATGGCCAGCCCGACTTCCTGACCACCAACGAGGAGAGCAGCGGCGCGTTCTACGCGGGCGACCTGCTGGGCGCGGGCTGGTGGCTGATGGACATGCAGGTCCACACCAGCGCTGGCGACCCCGAACTGGTCGAGCAGGGCCAGCTCTACGCCCTGTTCAACCCCTTCAGCGCGTGCGTGGCCGACTTCGACGGCAGTGGCGGCCTGGACATCTTCGACTTCCTGGCGTTCCAGAACGCCTTTGACGCGGGCGACGCCAGCGCCGATATCGACGGCGACGGCGAACTGACCATCTTCGATTTCCTGGCGTTCCAGAACGCCTTCGAGGCCGGCTGCGTCCTGAACTGATTCTCCGAGATCAACCTTCCCTGGTAGCGGGCGCGCCGGCATCGATCGGCGCGCCCGTTCTTCATACTGATCCTCAGTTGATGTAGAAGAGCGAGCGGAAGAGGTCGTCGCCGAAGGTGTCTTCCATGTCGGCCCAGAGCTCGTCGCGGGTCACGGGGCGGTCGCCGATGGGCACGAGGTAGGGCTTGGCGGCCGAACCCTGGACCCAGTAGAGCAGGTGGAAGTCCCGGGGTTCGTCGAAGACCTTGCGCACGTCGATGCCCATCGTGCCGTCGCCGCGCCAGAAGCGCAGGAGCTTTCCGCCCTCGAGCAGGGCCTCGGCCTCGTCGAGCAGGTCGAGCCAGAGCGTGACCCGGGCCTCGGTGATCTCGACGCCCCGCAGCGCGGGCGACTGGTGCGGGGCGGGCAGCCACTCGCGATCGTCGTCGGTTTCGGCCCGGGCGCTCACCCACATGGCGCGGCTGTGGTCGATGGCCTCGAGCAGGTGTTCGCGGGCGCGGGCCAGGCGTTGCTTGCCATCATCGACCAGCGGGAAGTCGAGGCTGCCCGCGAAGGCGAGGATGTCCGAGGCGTCGATGCCCATGCCCATCGGGTCGAGCGGGCGGCGCTGCTGGAGGAACTCGAAGGGCGTGACGGGCTTGGGAAAGAACAGGTGAGCGCAGCGGTCGAACAGCTCCCGGTTGTCGTAGGCGAGCAACGATTCGGCGACGGCCATCAGCACGTCGTTGTACGCGCGCAACCAGTGCAGGTCGGTCGCGTCGAGGCCCAGCACGAAGGACCGCTGGCCTTCGGGAATGTTGATGCCGTTGCGGAACATGATGGAGAAGGCGCGTGCGGGTTCTTCGCTGGGCGAGGCCACGCCGTCGCCGTTGAAGTCGATGGGGATGCGCGCCATGTCGAGGCTGAGCTTCCAATCGCCGCCGTCGGGCACGGCGTCGAAGAGCGTGCCGGCGGTGCGAAGGTCGGTCAGCCAGGCTTCCATGATGTCACGCACGTCGTCGGCGGTCACGGGCTTGGGTTCGGGGTTCATACCCGCCTGCATGAGGCCGCGGAACATGAACGCCCCGCCGCCGCGGATGGGCTGGCCCACGCCGTAGCCGTGCAGCCGTTGGAAGGCGTGCTCGCCGCTTCTGAAGAACGTGGCCAGGGCGTGGGCGAAGCGGGTGCGGGCGTCGGCGTCGGCGCTCTCGACAAGTTCGCCGAGTTCTGCGGTCACCTTGGTGAGCGTCGCGCCATCGCGGGTGAAGGCGTCGACGGCCGGATCGGCGTGGACACTCGAACCCATGAAGAACACGACGAGGCCCACGAATATCGAACGGCGGCGCGGCATGGAACTTCCCCCTTCTGGTAATTCTCGCCCCCGCGGCTAACGCGAGGCGTCAATGGCCTGTACGGTTCATGCTATGACCAAGCCACACAACATGCCTGGAAACCCCAACGACGACCTGACCCGGCGGGACTTCATGCGAGCGACTTCGGCCGGTCTGGCTGCGGCGGCGGGCGGGGGCTATCTCGCGTCCCACGCCTCGGCCAATCCCGCGCGCAAGGATGCGGTCATGGAAGAACTCGACGGGCTACCGCAGGATCGGCAATGGGGGCGGGGGCCCTTTGGCTATGACCTGCCGTACGCGAGCCAGCGGATGCCCGTGCTGGCCAGAAACTGCGTGGCCACGAGCCAGCCATTGGCGGCGCAGGCCGGGCTCGAGATGTTGCGGCTGGGCGGCAACGCGGCCGACGCGGCGGTGGCGACGGCGGCGGCACTGACGGTGGTGGAGCCCACGGCCAACGGCATCGGAAGCGACAACTTCGCGCTGCTGTGGATGAAGGATGGCAGCGGCAACACGAAACTGCACGGGCTGAACGCCTCGGGTCGCGCGCCCGAGGGGCTCAAGCGTGAGGATTACGACGGGCTCGACACGATGCCGCTGTACGTCTGGCGCGCGGTGACGACGCCGGGAGCCGTCTCGGGCTGGGCAGCGGTGATCGAGAAGTTCGGCAGTTTGCCATTCGAGACGGTGCTCGGGCCGGCGATCCGGTATGCGAGCGAGGGATTCCTTGTGAGCCCGGGCGTGGCGCAAGGCTGGGGATCGTCGGCGAAGCGATACCAGGGAGCCGATCGCTTCGAGGGCTGGCAACGGACGTTCACGCGCGATGGCCGCGCGCCCGAGCCCGGGGAGTTGTTCGCCAGCCCCGGCCATGCGCGCGCTTTGGAGGCCATTGCGCGCACGAACGGGCGGGCGTTCTATGAAGGGGAGATCGCCGAGGCCATCGACGCCGAAAGCCGCAAGCATGGCGGCTCGCTGCGGCTTGCCGACCTGGCGGCGCACGAGGCGCGGTGGGTCGAGCCGATCTCGATCGACTACCGCGGCTGGCGGTTGCATGAGATTCCGCCCAATGGCCAGGGCATCACGGCGCTCATGGCGTTGGGTATGTTGCGGCACTTTGATCTTGCCGAGCTCGAGATCGACTCGGCCAAGTGGATGCACCTGCAAATCGAGGCGATGAAGCTGGCCTTTGCCGACGCGCACCGGCACATCGCCGACCCCGAGCACATGCGCGTATCGGTGGATGACCTGCTCGATGATGGCTATCTGCGTGATCGCTCGAAGCTCATCAGCCGCGAAAAAGCCGGAAACTTCGACTACGGCAAGCCCAAGGAAGGCGGCACCGTGCTGCTGACCGCCGCTGACGCCAGCGGCAACATGGTGAGTTTTATCCAGAGCAACTACACGGGCTTTGGCTCGGGCATGGTGGTGCCGGGGTATGGCGTGGCGATGCATAATCGCGGTGGCAACTTCTCGCTTGAACCGGGGCATGTGAACGAGATTGCTCCGGGGAAACTGCCGTACCACACGATCATCCCTGGGTTCGTGACGCGCGATGGGATGCCGGCGATGGCATTCGGCGTCATGGGCGGATTCATGCAGCCCCAGGGCCACGCCCAGGTGCTGGTGCGGCTGGCCGATCATGGGCAGAACCCCCAGGCGTGCCTCGACGCGCCGCGCTGGCAGATCGAGCGCGATGGGCGCGTGCTGATCGAGCCGGGCTTCGAGACGCTGGCGGGCGCGGGCGTGTACGACGATCTCGAAGCGATGGGCCACCCGCTGCGCCGGCACCGCACGCGCAACGCGACGTTTGGGCGCGGGCAGGTGATCTACCGGCTCGAGGATGGCTACCTGGCCGCGAGCGACATGCGGGCCGATGGGCAGGCCGTCGGGTATTAGAGCTCGCTGGCCCGGCGGTTGGCGGCGTCGATCCAGGTCTGGGCTTGCGCGGCCCACGTCGAGCCGGGCACGGCGCCGATCACGCGGTTGTACCAGTCGCGTGCTTCGGTGGGCTTACCGAGCTTGTCGTACGCTTCGGCGACGGCGAGCATGGTGCGACCCTTGAGGTCGGCCGGTTGCTGGGCCCAGTGGTCGTGGAGTGTTGCCAGACCGATGGTCGCGTCTTCGATGCCCTGCTTGGCATAACTGTTGGCCATGCTCTCGATGGGATGGTTCTTGGCCAGGTTGAGCAGCATCTGGGCGGCGACGATGCGCACGCCGGGGTTCTCCGGCTCGAGCTCTCGGGCGGAGTTGAGGTCGGCCAACGCGGCGTTGACGTGGTTCATGGCGGCCATGAAGTCGCCCGCCTCGGAGGCCGTGCCGGCCTCGAACATTCTGGCTGCACCGCGCCAAGCGATGGCCTCGGCGTTCTTCGCGTCGGCCTTGATGGCCTGGTCGCAGGCCTTGAGCATCCGCGCCCGGGCCTGGGCGTCGCCCTGGGCCGCCTTCGTAAAATCGGCGAGCACTTCACGCTCGAAGCCGCGATAGCCCGACGTGCCAGCCTCCAACTGGATCGACCCGGCCACCTGCGGCGATGGCCTGCTCCGCTCATCCTGCTCAACAGGCTGGGCCAGGGCAGCGGTGGCAGCGGTGATCATGATGGCGATGGCCGAACGGATGTGTGACATGTGCGGGCTCCCACTCGAACGCGAACGTGGCGATCCGAAGAGATATTAGTCTTCCAGGCCGTTGGCTTTCAGGGCGTCTCGCAACGGGGCCAGCAGATCGCCGTACTTGGCCGCTCGGCCCTTGGCCGACGTGTAGATCGGCCGGCGGACCTGGGTGGCGCTCAGGGTGCGATCGGCGCGGTTGGCCTCGTGGGGGCGCAGGCAGCGTTCGTCCCAGGGTAATCCCACGAAGTCGATGATGGTGCGTGCCGTCGACGGCAGGTCGTTCACCAGGTCCTCATAGCGAACGGTGAGGAAGTCATTCGGACAAGCGGCTTGCCAGTGGGCGGCCAGGCGTTCGTTCTCGGCGTACACGGCCGCGAGGTCGTCGAAGCTGTCGGCGTAGGGAATGGCCGATGGCCGCAGCCGCTCGAAGTAGCACGAGAGGCAGTTGTCGGCCGGGTCTCGGCGGGTGTGGATGAACTTCGCGCCCGGCAGGATGCGATCGGCAAAGCCCAGGCGGCGCATGTTGGCCAGGTCCTTGTTGGAGATAACCCTGGCCGTCGGGGCCTTATCGCGCATGAGGCGTTCGTACTTCTCGCCGCACTCGTTGAACTGGTCGACGCTCATCTCGCGCGCGTTGCGCGGCCACGGCGCGTCGAGGCCGTACTCGGCCTGCACGGCGCCAGTGAGCAGGAGCAAGGAGAAGTCTTCGTCGGCGCCGAAGGCCTCAGGATGGGCGTGGATGATGCGCTCGGTGAGCGTCGATCCGCTGCGTGGCATGCCCACGATGAAGACCGCCCACGAGCCGTCGGTGGTAGCGCGCGGGCCGTCGCGCATCCAGTCGGGGCTGAACGTCTCGATGATCTCGTCGTTCTCGGCCTTGTAGCCCCTGGCATCGAAGGGGACGGCGAGCATGGCGTTGCCGCGTTTGGCCGCGTCGAGGGCGGCATCGTATTGCCCGTTGCGTTCGTAGGCGCGGGCCATGGTCAGGCAGGCGCTGCGCAGCTGGGGTTCTTTGGGAAGGTTGGCGTGCATCACGCGCTCGCCCAGGGCGATCGCGTCGGTCAGGCGGTTCATCTCCATCAGCACGCGCACGCCCACCGCCGCCAGCGAGGCGTTGGGTGGGCTCGCGGCGATGGCCGGCTCGAGGGCCTTCCAGGCCCGCTTGGAGTTGCCCTGCATCTCATAAATTTCGGCCCGGCCGGCGATGGCGGGCGCGAAGTTGGCGTCGATCTTCAGGGCCCGGGTGTAGTGGGCCAGGGCGTCGCCCTGCCTGCCCGCGTGGACGTACGTCTCGCCCAGTTGTACCTCGCGCAATGGCGACGGGGGCGAATGATCGACCACGAACTTGCGGTGCTCGATGGCCTGATCGATGAAGCCGGTGGCCAGGCATACCTCGCCCATCAGTTGGTGCGTGTGCGGATCGTTGGGAAGGTTCTGCACGAGCGTCATGCCCAGGGCGTGGGCCTGGGCGTAGTCGCCGCGGGCGGCCGCGTCGCGGGCACGCTGCAAGAGTTCGGTCGCACGCTGTGGGCTCAGGCTCATGGCCCATCATAAACCCCCGAGCCCATGCGACACGGGCCTATTCTGAGCAGAATACAGGAGACTGCCCATGCGCGAACTGCTGGACTTGGACGCCTCGCTCGAACCCGTGCGGGGCGAACTCGCCTCGTTCCTGGGCCGCGTGGCCGACCGCTTCGACGCCGCCCTGGCCAGCGACATCCTGGCCGTCCAGCGACTGACCCGGCACGTCGAGCGGTATCGCGGCAAGATGCTGCGGCCCGCGCTGGTCGCCCTCTCGGCGGGCGCGGCGCATGGTGATCTCCCTGAGGTTTTGCGTGGCCCGCACGGCGCGGCCCTGGAAACCATCGGCGCGGTATGCGAGATGGTCCACATGGCCACGCTCGTCCACGACGACGTGCTCGACGAGGCCGACACCAGGCGCCGCGGGCGCACCGTGAACGCCATGAGCGGCAACGAGACGGCGGTGATCCTGGGCGATTACCTCATCGCCGGCGCGTACCACCTGTGCTCGACGCTCGACGAGCAGGCCACGGCCCTGCGCGTGGCGCGGGCGAGCATGGTGGTGTGCAGCGGCGAGTTGCTCCAACTCGACCGGCGCGACGACCTGTCGATCGACGAAGCAACCTACTTCGAGATCATCGACCGCAAGACGGCCGAACTGATCGCCGCCGCATGCGAGTTGGGCGCGCTCAAGAGTGGCGGTTCGACCGAGGCCGTCACCGCGCTCGAGTCGTTCGGCCGGCGCATCGGGGCGGCCTTCCAGGTGCGCGATGATCTGCTGGACCTGACCGGCCGCGAGGAGGTCGTGGGCAAGAGCGTGGGCCGCGACGCGCGCAAGGGCAAGCTCACGCTGCCGGTGATCCACCACCTGGCGTCGTCCGAGCCGGCCGAGCGGGCCCACAGCCTGGCGCTGGCGGTGCGGGCCGCCCGGGACGACGCCGATGACGCGCCCGCCCAGTTGCGTCAGCGGCTCGAAGCCACGGGCTCGATCGAGCACGCGCAGCGGGCGTCGGAGGCCATCGTCGAGCGGGCCCGTGGGCAGTTGGGCGTGATCGCCGAGTCGCCCTCGAAACGCACGCTGCTGGCGATGGCCGACGCGGTGGTCAATCGGGCGTTTTAGCCGCATTCTTACCCGCAAGAAGCACGGCTGGCGTGGCGGCCCAGGCCATCCAGATCGGCAGCGAATACCGCGCATAGGGCGAGAGCAATGCGACGTGCATGGCGAAGACCGCGCCGCTGGCGGCGATCAGCAACGCGAGCGTCCATTGCTTACGAACCAGCGAGGCCACGCCCGCGGCCACGGCGACCACAAGCAACACCAGCGTGACCGCGCCGAAGTGGTGGGTATGGGCCCAGGCGTTGAAGATCCACGCCGCCCCGTGGCTCTGGCGGGCCATGCCCATGGGTTCGAGCACCATGTCGGGCGGCCCCTCGGTGGTCATGTTGGCGTACGGGCCGGTGTGCGGGGAGCCCTCGGCCGGCTGCACCGCAGCGCGCTGGACGATCCACAGCAGCTCTCGGT
>CAYGTM010000013.1:0-15547 GCA_964352795.1 uncultured Phycisphaera sp. | reverse complement strand
CATCGATGATTCATGGCCCGATCTGGCCTGTTTTCTTGATTGCTGTCGCGGGATATTGGAAGCGAAGCCCGGGCAGCAATGGACCTTGAATCTCGAAAGTTGCCGCTATCTTGGCCCTGACGCTGCGGTGCTGATTGTAGCGATGAGCCAACGTGCAGCGATGCGGGGCCAAAATCCAACCGTACTGTTGCCACATGAACCACCACAACTCGATGCGTTTTGCGCATTTGTAGGGCTCAAGCACCGACTCCACAAGGGTCCGCGACCCTCGGGCAATCACCCGCATAATGAGACCGTGGAGATATCGGATTTCTTCCAGCCAGCGCCAGCAGCACACCGCCGGGTTGTCGAGCTGATCCGCCGGCATACGGAGATGTCGCCGGATGCCGAAGACGCACTTGGCGGAAGCGTGAATGAGGTTGTGAGCAACGTCGCGTACCATGCCGAATCACCCATCGGCGCGCTGCTCGCGGGTCGCTACATTCGAACTCGCAGAGAGATTCGAGTGTCGGTAGTGGACACCGGGCTGGGTATTCCCGCCACCCTGTCAAGAGCATATCCCCAAGCGATTGATCCGGTGGAAGCGCTTCGACTTGTCTTGAAGGGGAACCATACGGCGGCGTCCACGCCGGGTAACCGGGGTCTGGGAGTGAGCAACCTGGCCGGATGGGTCAGGCTGTTCGGTGGACGACTGATTCTCTTGTCAGACGCTGCGGTGGCCTTGGTTGACGCGGACCATGCTAAACCTCGGATTCAAGCGCTACAATGGAAGTGGCCCGGGACAGCCGTTTTTTTTACCCTGGGAGTCGACGAACCCGATGATTAAAACAGAAGCCATGACAGCCAGTGTACCCGTGAATGCCGCCACATACCTGAAACCTCGTAACGACGTTATCGTTTCTGCGCGAGAGCTGGCCGAAGGTGTATTGCGTATCACGCGAACTGGCGCACCCGTGCTGATCTCATTCGAGGACATGCGCGGCGTCGCCTCGACCTTCTTCAATACCCTCTTCGAAAAGCTGCTTGGGGAACTTGGTAGCGAGCAGTTCGACGCGCTTATCGAGTGCAGGTACGGCACTCGCGTGCAGGAGCAGGCCGCAAAGCGTTCCTTGGATGCGGTTCGAGGCGACGCCGCCTAAGCCCGCTTCTCCCCACCCCCCGGATACGCAATCCGACCGTGATAGATGCTTGCCACCGTCTTCGAGATCGAGTCCCCCACCGCGTCCAACTCCTTCAAGGTCAGATCGCAGTCGTCGAACTGGCCATCGGTCAGACGCTTCTGGGCCAATCGCCGCACGAGCTGGTCGATGCGGGCGGGCGTGGGGTCGGCCATCGTCCGGGTCGCGCTCTCGACGGCGTCGGCCAGCATCAGGATCGCGCACTCCTTCGTGCGCGGCTTGGGGCCCGGGTAGCGATACTCGAGCTCGCGTGGCTCGTTCGCCGACTCGCCCTCGCGGGCCTCGCGCTTGGCCACCTCGCCCGCCTGGGCAGACGCCTCCTTGCTCACCGCCCGGCTCTCGCGCGCGGCCTCGGCCTCGTCGGCGGCCTTCTGCTTGGCCCGGTGGTAGAAATACTCCACCAGCGTCGTGCCGTGGTGGCCCTCGATGTAGTGGTGCAGCGTGCGCGGCAGGCCGAACTCGCGGGCCAGCTCGAGCCCGTCCTTCACATGCCCCACGATCACCAGCAGGCTCATGGCCGGGCTCAGCTTGTCGTGCTTGTTGGGCCCGCCCGCCTGGTTTTCCACGAAGTACTCGGGCTTGTTCATCTTGCCCACGTCGTGGTACAGCGCGCCCACATAGGTTTGCAACGCATCGGCCCCGATGGCGTCCGCCGCCGCCTCGGCGATCGAGGCCACGTTCATCGAGTGGTTGTACGTGCCCGGGGCCCGGCGTTGGAGCTCGCGCAGCAGCGGGTGCTTGGGGTCGCGCAGCTCGATGAGCTTCATGCCCGTGGTGATGTCGAAGGCCTTCTCGACGCTGGGCAGGATGAACAGCACCAGCCCGGCCGTCGCCAGCCCGCCGCTGGCGGCAAAGCCCATGTCCCACGCGAGTTCGAGCAATCCCCGACCCGACACGGGCCGGCCCAGCAGCCCGCCACCCAGGCAGGCGAGGGTGAGCGCCAGAGCGGTCACCAGCCCCGCGCGTACGAACGCCCGCCGATCGGGAATGTCGGTGAGCTGCCACGCCGCCGTCGCCGCGCCCGCCAGGGGCACGAGCACGAACCACGAAGGCCGATCGAGCGCCACCGTCACGAGCACCGCGTGGCCGGCCGACATCGCCAGCGCGATGCGCGCGTCGTACGCGATCACCAGCAGCATCGACAGCAGCAACGTGGGCGCGACGGCCAGCAGCATCACCAACCGGGGTTCGAGCGCCGCGGGCCAGATGGCCAGCGCGAAGCACGCCGTGAACAACCCGGCGATGCCCAGCATACGTTCCGGGTTGCGCGTCACGCGCGGGCAATACCACGCCAGGTACATCGTCAGCCCCAGCACCACAAGCACGCACACCGCGACCGAGCCGAACAGCCGCGAGCCCAGCGAGAACACACCCCGCGCCTGGGCCACCGCCTGCCGCTCGCTGCGCAGCAGGCCCACGGTCTCGAGCCCCACCGGCTCGCCCCGCCGCACGATGACCTGGCCGGCTTGCACCTCGATGGTCGCCTCGGCCACTTCGCCGACCACCTGCTCTTGCCGCGCCGCCGTGCGCGCTTCATCAAGGCGATACGTCGGGTCGGCCTGGTTCACCAGTCGCCCGACCACAAGCGAGCGCAGGGCGGCATCGCCCAACTGGGCCTGCGTGGCCAACACCTCGGCCGCCTCGCGCCGCTGCTCGATGCTGCCGGCATTCACCAGACTGGCCGCGTTGGTGTGAATAGGCCGGCTCGGGTCTTCGAGGTAGAGCCAGATCACCGCCGTCTCGCCCGCGTCGCTGCCGCCAAGCTGGGCCGAACGCTGCCGCTCGGTCTGCCATGTGGTGGCCTCGACCAGGGGCCGCCGTTCCACCGCCGTCTTGAGGCGCGCCATGGCCTCGGTCCATCGCGGCGCGACGCCCTCCTCGCCCACCAGCGCCCGGGCGGCGGCTAACTCACGCTCATCCAGATCGAACCGCGCGCGCAACTCGGGCGCCACCTGCTCGAGCGTTTCGGCGTCGCGCAGCGTGAGCGGCAGCTCGGCCAGCGCATCGACCAAGCCGCGCAACTCGGGTCGCATCACGAACACGCGGGCCGCCCGATCGCGTGCCAGCGTGCGCTGCTCCTCGGTCCGCGCGGGGTCGGGCATGCCGAAGGGCTCGCGCGCCACCACCGTCTCGTCGGCCAGCCGGCCCAATGCCAGCATGGGTTGGGCGCTGGCCCACCAGGTCATGACGCTCAGCACCAGCGCCGCCACGCCGCCGATGATCGCCGCGTATCCGGTGCGCGGGTTGGTCAGCAAACGCTGGAGTTTTTCCAGCGGCGTGGCCCGCTCGCGGCGCAGGCTTACGCGGCGCCCGCTGCTCTTCGCTTTTTGCCAAGGCCAGCGCATCACGAGTCTCCTTGGGCCATCGCCGGGGCCTGTTCCGCGTGCTCGTTGTCGCCGTAGGCGTCGATGATCCGTTGCACCAGCGGGTGCCGTACCACGTCCTCGCGCGTCAGGCTGGCAAAGGCCACCCCGCGCACGCGACGCAGCCGCCGAGCGGCGTCAATGAGCCCGCTGCCGGCCGGATCGGGAATATCAATCTGCGTCGGGTCGCCCGTGACGATCATGCGCGAGCCCTCGCCCATGCGCGTCAGGAACATCTGCATCTGCCCGATCGTGCTGTTCTGGGCTTCGTCTAAGAGGATGGCCGCCTGGTTGAGTGTCCGCCCGCGCATGAACGCCAACGGCGCGATCTCGATCACCCCGCTCTCGAGGAACCGCTCCATCGTCCCCACGTCCATCATGTCGTACAACGCGTCGAGCAAAGGCCGCAGGTATGGATGCACCTTGGCTTGCATGTCGCCCGGCAGGAAGCCCAGCCGCTCGCCCGCCTCCACCGCCGGCCGTACAAGCACCAGCTTGCGCACGCGATCGGTTCGCAAGAGATGCACCGCCGCCGCGACGGCCAAGTACGTCTTGCCCGTGCCCGCCGGCCCCATGCCGAAGACCAACTCGCTCGTGCGGATGGCCTCGAGGTAGTGCTCCTGGCCCGGCGTGCGCGCGCGGATCTGCCGCCCACCGCTATAGACCGCCAGCGGGCCTTCCCACGCCTCGCCCTCGCGTGGCGGCACGCGCATGGGCCGCGAACCAAGCCCCGAGGCCGGGCTGGCAGACACGTCGGGATAGTCCGAGCCGTTGGGCACCATCAGCCCGCCCGAGGCCGCCTCGGCCAGCATCTGCAACACATCACCGGTCGACGCCCGACCGCCCCGCCGCAGGATGGCCCGCAAGAACCGTTCGGCCGCCCGCACGCCCTCCTCATGGCCGCTGATGCGCACGATGCCTCCCCGGGGCGTCACCGACACCCCAAGCCCCTCGCGCAGCAGGCGTACATTCCGGTCATGCACCCCCAGCACCGCAACCGGGTCGGGGCCGATGGGAAACTCAATGGTCAGTTCCAAGCACCTGTCTCCAAACCCAACGCGACCAGCCCCGACCCTCACGGTCAGTGTCGTCACGTCCGCAATCGTATATGAGACGAAGCGGCCGATCCGATGAATATACGAACAAAATCCTATATCACACTTGCCTTCACGTTGGGACTCTTGGCCGGGTGCGCCGTCGGTCCGGACCGAGAGATCGTGCCGACCCACAAACCTGGTGTTCTCGGACCTATTCCGGGCGACCGTGACGACGTGGCCCGTGCCCTGCCCATCGGCCTCGAAGCCGCCGAGGCCGCGCTGCTCATGGGAGCCTGGGACGGCGATACCTACGGCGCATCCTTCTTCGTCGTTGAAAGCCGGGAGGGCGCGGTCACCGCCATCGACCACGGCAACGGCACCTTTACCCTGAGTGCCTTCATCGAGCCCGACGGAGACCTCGTTGCCCAGAATCGCCTGCTCAAGGCCTGGGCCCGCCGCCTGGAGCAACTCCAAGGCGTGGAGTGGGCACCGAGATAGGCATTTACGCTGCCGGCGAACCCTCGCCCACCAGCCCCTTCTCGGGCCGGGGTGGCGGCACCGCACCCGCCAGTTCCACCGTCATCGTCGTGCCCCGCTGCCACACGCTCTTGACCTTGATGTTGCCCCCCAGCGTGCGGACGGCGTGCTTGACGATGGCCAGCCCCAGCCCCGTCCCGCGCGAGACCTTGCTGCCGTCGCGCGAGGTATCGACCTGGTAGAACCGCTCGAAGATGCGCTGCTGCATCGGCAGCGGGATGCCCTGGCCCTGATCGATGACCTCGAACACGCACGCGCGCGGCGACCGGCCGCTCGCACCCGCCTCGATCGTGCCGCGCACCAGCACCTCGTCGCCTTGGTCGCTGAACTTGATGGCGTTCTCGATCAGGTTCCGCAGGATGATGGTCAGCAGGTTGCGATCGGTGCGCAAGCGCTCGAGCGCTGGGTCCAGGTCGAAGCGCAGTGACACGCCTCCCCGCTCGCACATGGGCTCGAAGCTCTGGCTCAGCACGCGCACCAGTTCGCTGGCGGGCACCAGCGCCAGCCGCACCGATCCCTCGAGCGCTTCCAGCCGAGACAGGTCGAGCAAGTCGCGGATCAGGTCCTCGAGCCGCAGCACGTTCTCGTCGAGCATCGACAGCAGCCGGGTGCGCATCGCCTCGTCGCGGCTGGCGGGCCCTTGCAGCGTGTCGACCGCGCCGCGCAGGGCCGCGATGGGCGTACGCAGCTCGTGCGAAGCATTGGCCGCGAAGTCCGTGCGGATTTGCAACGCCCGGGCCAGTTCGGTCACGTCACGCAGCACGAGCAACACCCCGTGACCCTCGCCCTCGTCCTCGCCCACCACCGGTACCGGCACCGCCGACACATCCGCCACGCGATACCCGTTCTCGCCGGGGATCGTCACCCGCCGCCGGCACAACTCGCCACGGGCCGCCCGGGCGTGCAGCGACAGCACCTCGGCGTTGGTGAAGATCTCATCGATGCCGCGACCGAGCACGTCATCGGTGGCCATGTCGAGCCACTGGCGCCCGGCCTCGTTCACCAGGATCGCCATTTGCCGCTCGTCGCACACCAGCACGGGCTCGTCGATGACCTGGAGGAACGTGGCCAACTCGCCATACGCCGCTTCGAGCGAGGCCAGCGTCATCTCGGCCTGGTCGGCCCGATCGCGCACGAACTTCGCCCAGGCCTCGGCCACCGACGCCACGCCGCGATCGGGCGTCGAGCCGGGCTCGGGCCCGGCCTCGCCGATCACCTCGCCGAGCCTTGTGCCCGCCGCGGCCAGCCGGTCGTTCACCAGCGCGCCGGCCTCGCGGTCGCGCTCGCCCACGCCGCGCCACACCGCCACGCCCGAGGCGATCATCAGCCCCACCGCCAGCCACGACCACACCCCGAAGGCCACCAGCGCGAGCGCGAGCACGCCCGCGAGGCCGGCCAGTGCGAACCAGCGTTGTCCCCAATCCTTCATATCAGTCCGTGCCGTTCGCATTCATCATGCCGGGGCCAACTCGTGGACCGCGCGATAGCCCACGCCGCGCACCGTCTTGATATGCCGCCCCCACGGGCCCATCTTGCGCCGGATGCTGGTCATATGAACGTCGATGGTGCGCTCGGTGACGGTGACCCCAGGGCCCATCGCGTGGTCCATCAGGTTGTGCCGCGACAACACTTTGCCGTCGGCCTCGATCAACGCCGACAGCAGCCGGAACTCGGTCAGCGTGAACGGCATGGGGTTGCCCTCGAGCGTGGCCTCGTGCGTTTCGAGGTCGAGCGAGACTCCGCCGAGCCGCAGCACCTGCTCGCTCGTGCGACCGCGGTTTTGCGTCCGGCGGAACACCGCCTCCACGCGCGCCATCAGCACCTTCATCGAGAAGGGCTTGGTCACATAGTCGTCGGCACCCACGGTCAGCCCGACCACCTGGTCCACCTCGTCGGCCTTGGCCGTCAGCATGATGATGGGCACATGGCTCATGGTCTTGTCGGCCCGGATCTGCCGGGCCACCTCGGTGCCCGACAGTTCGGGCAGCATCAGGTCGAGCAGCACCAGGTCGGGCCCGAGCGCCCGGGCCTTGGCCACGGCATCGGGCCCGGTGTGGGCCACCACCGTCCTATAACCATTCCCCCGCAGGTTGTATTCGAGAAGTTCGGCCAGATCCCGCTCGTCTTCGACGATCAGGACCACCTTCTCGCCGGTCTTGCTTCGGCTTGCGACCATGCCTTCACCCTCGCGTTCTACCCGCCTGGCCCGACTGTGGGCCCCATCGGGCGGCTCATTCTTGGGCATCACGAGGCTCCTCCCACGGTTGCTACACCCGACTTTAACATATCTTCGCATTCAGAAGAAGATTCTGGTGTTCGCGGACGCATCGGGCCGAAAATCTGACTGGACCGGTAGTTGGCAAAGGCTAAGTTGCCCGCTACACTCTGCCTCTCGCCCGGTAACGGGGAGACGCCGGGCGGGAACCAGCCGTTCAAAGCGGCCCCGCACGGTCCATGCGGGCCCTGCCAGCCACCGGGCATTCTCGCCAGGGGGTTGGCAAGGCAGACAAAATGTATTCTCTCGGCATCTTGGGGATGCCGGGTCGGCTGACGAAAAGTGCCCATGACGGGCCGAAGCCAGCCTTGTTTGGGGCTCATGGTCGAGCCCGATGGGCCAGTGGAGCGGGTGAAACCGACCATTGGCAACGACGTGCGATCGGCCAATGCAACGTGCGGCCGGGCACGCTGGTGGAATCGGGCGGCCAGTATCCGCCCCATGATCCGAACGATCTGAGAAAGATCTCGAAGAAGGAGTCTCGTACGATGAGTCACAAGAAGGCCACAGTGCTGCTCGCGGGCCTCGCAATGGGCCTTGGTGGCACCGCGATCGCTCAAACCTCGAGCCTGGACGAAGCCCGCTCGTTCGCCGCGGAAACCCGCGACGACGCCTCGCGCGCCACGCTCAGCCAGGGTGCCGCCACCGGTCCCCAGATTTTCGGTCGCCTCCAGTTCCAGTACAACGTCACCATTATCGATGAGCCGGCCTCGTTTGGCGTCCCGCCCGTCCAGGGCGAGGACTTCGCCAACGGCTTCCAGCTCCGTCGCTCGCGCCTGGGTGCCAAGGGCGAAGTCAGCGGCATCAACTACTACCTCCAGGGCGATTTCAGCAGCAACGGTGGCGCGTTCACCCTGCTCGACTACTACCTCGACATTCCCGTCCCCGGCATGGAGGACGAGGCCAAGATCACCATCGGTCAGTTCAAGCTGCCCTTCCTCTATGAGGAGTTGGTCTCCTCGGGCCGCCAGCTCGCCGTCGACCGTTCGTTTGTCAACAGCTTGTTCACCCAGGGCCGCAGCCAGGGCATCATGCTGACCTACGCCGGCAACGAGGACGACGTGTACCGCGCCCAGGTCGCCTTCTCCGACGGTTTCAACACCGCCAACACCCGCTTCGACAACGCCACGGAGGCCGACTTCTCCATCGGTGGCCGCTTCGACTACAAGGTCAGCGGTGCCTGGAGCGACTTCCAGGACTTCACCTCGACCCAGGGCCAGGAGCAGGCCCTGCGCTTCGGTGGTGCCATCTTCTACCAGAGCGGTGACGGCACCTACGCCAGCGGCACCGGGGCCACCACCGAGCTCGACCTCCTGAGCATCACCGCCGACGGCCAGTGGGAATCCAACGGCATCAGCGTCTTCGGTGCCTTCATCCTGACCGACGCCGATACCGCGGGCGGCGATGCCACGAACCTCGGCTTCATCGCCCAGGCGGGCTATCGCTTCGACGAGAATAACGAGGTCTTCGGTCGCTTCGATTACCTCGTCACCGACACCAGCGGCCTGGACGACTTCGTGTCGCTCACCGCCGGCTACAACCACTATGTCTTCGGCGACCACAACGCCAAGTTCACCGCCGACGTGTTCTTCATCTTCGAGACCGTGGGCCAGACCGACTTCGCCGCGGGGAGCCCCAACCAGGGCCTCCTGCCCGACGGCGGCGACCCCCAGGTCGGCATCCGTACCCAGTTCCAGTTCCAGTTCTAATCTCAAGAACACCGGATTGATCTGAATCAAGAAGAGCGGGCGGCCCGGTGTGGGCCGCCCGCTTCTTTTGTGCGCTCAAAAAAACCCGCCGGCGTCACTACATCCGCTCGAGTGTCGGTACGCCCAGCACGCCCATCCCATCCTCGAGCACCCGCGCGGTCAACTCACAAAGTTGCAACCGGCTGTCCCGCTTCGCCTCGTCCTCGGCTTTCAGAACCGGGCACACCTGGTAGAAGCCGCTGAACCGGTTGGCGATCTCCAGCAAATGTTGGCACAGACGGTGCGGCTCCAAATGCTCGCCCACCGCGCGCACCACCGATGGATACCGCAGCAACGCCATCGCGAGCTGTTTCTCGCCCTCGTGCTCGACGCGGATCGCCGCGTCCTTCCACGCATCGCCCACGCCACGCTCCTGCGCGTTGCGGAAAATGCTCTTGATGCGGACCAGAGCATTGAGAAGATACGGGCCCGTGTCGCCCTCGAACGCGAGGATGCGGTCGAAGTCGAACACATAGTCCCTGATACGGTCGTTCGACAAGTCGGCGAACTTCAGCGCCGCCATGGCAACCGTTTCCGCCGTTGCTTCGCGCTCGGTCGTGGTGACGTGTTCGCTGCGTTCCGCCGCGGCGAGCGCCCGATCTTGCGCCTCGTCCAGCAGGTCTTGCAGCTTCACGCTCTCGCCCGACCGCGTCTTGAACGGCCTGCCATCGGTGCCCAAGATCGTGCCGAACGCCGCGTGTTCCAGGCTCGCCTCGGCACCGTCTGGCGTCGTCGCATACCCCGCCTTGCGCGCCGCAGCGAACACCTGGCGGAAGTGCATCGCCTGCCGCACGTCCACGCAATAGATCACGCGGCTCGCGCCGACCACTTGCACCCGCCGGCGAATGGCGGCCACGTCGGTCGTCGCATAGAGATATCCGCCGTCGCCCTTGCGCACCAGGGCGGGCGGGTCGTTGCCCTCGCCGCGCACCACGAGCGCCCCGCCGTCCTCCTCGGCCACGCCCCGCTTGACGAGATCATCAATGATCGGCGCGAGCTCATCGCGATAGCTCGACTCGCCCGCGCTGTCTTCCAGCGTGATACGTGTGTGCAGCCGCCGGCACGCCTCCATGCACGCACCCATCGTCACGTCGCTCACGCGCTTCCAGAGCGAAACCGCCCACGCTTGCCCGCCCTGCAACGCCACCAGCGTCGCCTTCGCTTGCACCATCGCCTCGTCCGCGTCGGCAACCTCGGCTTCCAACTCGGCAATCACCTTGGGCCCAAGGTCCCACTTGTGCGCCAGCCGCAGGCCCGTGCGCCCCGCGTCGGTGCGCTTCTTCATGGCCTTATAGATCACGTCGAGATCATCAAGCGTGACGGCATCAAGATCGATACGCCCCGCCTCGCTCTCGCGGTGCAGATGGTCGACCACCATGGCGATGGGCAGGCCCCAATCCCCCACATGGTTCTGGCGTTTGACCGCGTGCCCCAACCTCTCGAACACGCGCGCCACCGCGTCGCCGATCACGATCGCGCGGATGTGCCCCACATGCATCTGCTTGGCCAGGTTCACGCCGCACAGGTCGACCACGATCGTGCGCGGCGAGGCCACCGGCGCTAGGCCCAGATCCTCGCCCGCCATCTCGGCCAGCAACCTCGCGAGTGCCTCCCCGCGCAGCGTGATATTGATGAACCCCGGCCCGGCGATCGACGCCGCGTCGAAGGGCATCGCGATGTCCGCGAGTTCCACCGCCTCGACGATGGCTTGCGCCACCTCGCGCGGGTTGCGCCCCACCTTCTTCCCCAGCGCCATGGCCGCATTGCATTGGAAGTCTCCCGTTGCCGCCTTCTTGCTGGGCGCGATCAACGGGTCGGCCTTGTCGGCCACTTCGGGGAACGCGCGCCCGATCGCCGCCTTGAACCGCTCATCGAGGATGGCCACCGGGTCGAGCTGCGTGCGGGTTGGGATAGGGCTACTCATCGGCCCATCGTATCGACCTCACTCGTCCCGCGCCCACGAATCCAGTTGTCGCCGCAAATCCTCGGCGTACCGCAGCGTCGAGGTCGAAGCCATCAGCACCTCGTCATCTCCAAACACCGCCACGCGGCCCGATTCGATCGCCGGCACCGGAAGCCCGGCCAGCGGCCCGAGCAGCGCCCGCCAGTCGTCACCCTTGCCCGGTGCCAGCAGCACGATCGCATCGGGCGAAAGCGTGAGCACATCCTCGGCGTCCAGTGGCATATAGGGCCGCCAGGCGTCGAGCGCCGACACCCCGCCGATGGCCAGCAGCACCTCGTGATGCACCGACCCGGGCCCTAGCGCCGCCGCCGGCGTGCCGGGCATCAAGAGCAACACACGCCCCGCGTTGGCCAGCCGCGTATCGCTCTCGAGCGCCACGGCAAACCGCGCCGACGGCAACGCCCCAGCATACACCTCAGCCGACACCAACCCATGCACGTCATCCGCCAGTTCGATGAGCTGCTCCAGGCTCGTCAACTCAAACGGCCGCACCTCGAAGCCCGCGCTGGCCGCCAGTTCCGCCAACCCCGCCGGCGGTGCCGACGCCCCGGTCTCGACGTACACATGCGACGCGCGCAAGGCCGACAATCGCTCCAGGTCAACTCCCGCGGCGTCCCCGACCACGGGCAGGTCCGGGTCGAGCGCCAGGTCATAGCCCGAGCGCCCGACCGCCAGCGATTGCGCCTCGAAGTCGCGCAACATGATGCCCACCGCCGGGCTCGTGGTGGCGATGCGCAGGCCGGTCTCGGTCTGCGGCGTCGCCTGCTGTCCGCACGCCGTCACGAGGGCAACGAGCAAGACCGCCAACCATTTCATGCCAGCACTCCCACCGCTTCGCGTACCCGCGCATCGAGCGCACTCAGCGATTCCCTCGCATGCATCGCAAACGGCCACGTCCGATCGAGCACGCACTCCATGTCGCGCAGCCGCTCTCGCGCACTCTCGGCAGCCTCGCGCATGTGGTCCAGTTCATCAGCCCCATCATCTCGCGCGTGAGCCAGCACCTCGCGCATCTCGGCAAACAATCGCCGCCGCTCCACCGATCCGCGCGGGCTCAAACACATCGACTCGACCAGCGCGTCACGCTCGCGCTGCCGTTCGCTCTGGCCGAGCATCACGGGGTGATGCCGCGCGTGATGCACGCGCCACGCCGCATCGGCAGCCCGCTTCTCATCGGGCAGCGGCCCATCTCGCAGCGGCAGCCGCAGCGTCGCCGTCGCGACCACGCCGGGCGAGAGTTCGGCCTTGCCCATCCACGCTTCCAGCCATCGCCGGGTCACCGCGTCGTACGACTCCCCGCCCACGCCCATCACCCACGCATCGCACAGCAGCGCACGCGCGAAGCCGGTCATCGCCAGTGCCCGCGGCACGACCAAGCCCTCGGGCTGTGCATCGGCAAACACCGCCGCGCGCGGCCGTTCGGGAGACATGGCCCACAGTGGCAACTCCCACCTCGGCCCCATTTCCAGGCTGCGAACCTCCGCGTCTGGCATGGCCTGCGCCGCCGCGTTGTACGACAAAACGCACGCGCGCGCCTCGCGTCGCATCCGCGCCGCCCACATGCCAAAGGCCGCCCCACGCGACATCGCGCTGGCCATCAGCACATGATCGACTTGCACGCCCAGCAGCTCACGCGCCACGTCGAGCATCGCCCGCGTGAACTGCCCCGCCAGCGATGCTTCACCCTGTCGAGCCGCCAGCGCCGCTCGCACGCGCTCGAGCCCATCGTGCGCTGCTTCGTGCGGCCATTCCGTACGCGCCTCGCGCGGCACCACGCCCGGCGAGATCGCCAGCCGAGAACCCGTGGGCGTGCCCGGCTTGACGAAGGCGCTCGCGTCCACCAGCCGCTCGCGCCGCTTTAGCCGCCCCTCGTGCGTTTTTGCGGGATAGGCCATCATCGTCGGCTCGTTCGCGTCCTGGTCCGGCGTCAGCCACACCACCGCCGCATCGTGTTTTCGTGCGAGTTCCTTCGCCGCGATGAGTTTCGCCAAGATGCCCGCGTGCCACGCCTCGGCCTGATGCCCCACCATCACGATGGGCCTGTCGATGGGCAGCCCAAGCTCAGCACGCGCCGCCGCCTTCGCGGCCTTCGGTGCTTGGAACGCGCCGAGCGCGCCACCGCCCTCCACGCGCGCCGTGACCGATTCGAGCAATGCTTCCATTACGCCGGACATCGCCGCGGCAGCCTGTCGGCGCATCGCGCCAGCTCGAAGGCCAGCACGTCGCGGTAGTGCGCCAGCCGGTGCGCGTGGTTGTCCAGCGGCCCGCCGAACGACCGCGTCGCGTCGTTGTAGATCAGCCGCACGGGCACCTCGTCGATGCGCAGCCCCGCCGCCACCGCCTGCACCCAGAACTGCATCGGGAACGCGTACCCGTCCACGTCCAGCGTCAGCCTCTGCAATGCCGACACGCGATACGCCTTGAAGCCGCAGAACGAATCGGTGAGTTTCAACCCAAGTCGCCCGTTGAGCTCATCGGTGATGATGCCGTTGATGCGCCGCCGCTCTTCGGGTGGCGCGTCGTTCTCGGGATGGATGTCGAGGTACCGCGAGCCGCTGATGACATCGAGATCATCGCGCTCGATGGCCGCCAGAAAATCCGGGATCGACGCCGGCTCGTGCTGCTCGTCGCAATCCATCGTGATGATCCAGTCGAACCTGTCCACCGCCGCCCAACGGAACGCGTCCATCAGCGAACGCCCATACCCCCGGTTGTGCGCGTGCCGAATCACCTCCACCGGAAACTTCGCCAGCAGCGAGGGCGTCGCGTCGGCCGACCCGTCGTCGATCACCAGCACGTCTGGTAAATATTCCGACACGCGCCCGAGCACGCGCTCGACGTACTTCTCTTCGTTATACACCGGGATGGCCAGCAACGTCCGGGTCATGTGCGCTCCTGCTCTTCTGCCGTGGGGGCTTCCGGGGCCGAATCCCCCGGCACCGGGTAATACGGGTCGGCACTCTGCCGATCACGCTCCCCCCGGGCCAGCGAGGTGTACGCCTCGAACCCGAAGGGCATGTCCCGATCCTCGCCCCCATGCCGACGCGAACGGTTCTGACGCCCCGCTTGTTCGATCTGGCTCATCAGTTCGGGCGTCAACGCATGAAATGCCCGGATCTCATGCACCGGAATCGTGTACAACTCCCCCGCCGGCGTCAGAATCTGGAAAATGCTGCACTCCACGGCCTGCGACACGGCCCGGTCGGCCTGATCGCCGCTGATCCCGCACGCCAGCATGGGATACACCTCGCCGATGGCGATCCGCTCGCCCCCGTGCGTCAGGATGGCCATCCGACCATCGAACAACTCGGGCTCGGGCGGGGCTGCGGTGACATTGCTGACCAACTGCCCTCCACCTGGCAGCTCCATCGCCGCGGACTGTTCCTTCCGCCGCAAGCCCTCGGCCGACAACGTCGTCAGAATCTCGCGGCACATGTCGTGCCAGAATGCCTCGCGCAGCGCCATCGCGTGGCTCGCCGAGGCCAGCATCGATTCCGCCCTCGACCCGCTCCGCCGATTCGAGCCGTTGACCACAGGGCCGCTCACGTTGTGCCCGCCCTCGGCCGGCTTTTCACCATTCGCACTGCTCATATGGGCCACAATAGCGGCCCGGCCCGGCATCCGACAGGCTCAACCGGCCATGCCTAAGCACTATCCCTCGGCCTGAGCCATCGCGTCCGCCCGCGTGCCCGCCAGCCCACGCCGCACATACTCGATCTCCCTGGCCCACGCCGTGGCCGCCGTTTCCTCCACCCCCGGCAGGTCGGCCTGCATCGGTGCCCGCGTCCGAAGTACCTCGGGATGGTCGACCACCAGCGTCTCGAACTCTCGCAGAGCCGCCTCGCCCCGCCCCACCACCGTCAGCGCCTCGCGGGCCCGCTCACGCACCGCCCGGTCATACGCCCCACGCCCCATCCCGCTGCCCAGCCGCCGTCGGAGCACGTCCTGGGCGAGCGACGCCTCGGCCCGGGCCACGCCGATCAGCCGATGCCCCTCGGCGATCCGCACCTCCAGATCGCTTTTGACCACGACTCGCTCGGTGCGCAGGCCCCGGGCCGCGTCCTCTCCCAGTGCCTTGCGGATGATCTGTCTGGCCGACCCCTCCACGCCGTCAATCATCTTGAGGGCCATCGCCACATCAGGCAAAATGCGCCCCCGCGTGCCGCCGGCCACCGGCTCGACGAGCGTCAGCAGCCCGCCATCCTCGCCGGGCTCAACCGGTCCTTCGACCAGTTGGCACTCCCCGGCCACCAGCCTGGTCGCCCGCAACGGCACCGAGGGCCGCAGCAACCCCTCGGCCAGCCGCGTGCTCGCGCCCCGGCGTTCCAGGGCCACCCATAGCGACGAGTACCGCTCGCGCGTCATCCGATCCCGATCGAGCCCCTCGGGCATCAGCCCCGCGCTGCCGGCCGGCCCGTCCCACGCCACCGCCAGCCTGGGTTCCAT
>CAYGTM010000012.1:4941-15700 GCA_964352795.1 uncultured Phycisphaera sp. | reverse complement strand
GTTGTACGACCTGAGCGGCATGGGCGAACGAGAGCCGGTGCGCGTCGATGTCGACGCGGCGCGCCGGCTGGTTACCGTGGTCGGCCAGCGTGAAGGGCTCGATCGCTTTGTCGAGTTCATGAAGCAGAGCGAGGCGGGCGTGGTGGTCGAGCGATCGGTGCGCACGTTCACGCTCGCGTCGGCCCGACCGAGCCAGGTGGTGCAGGCGGCCGAGCGCGTGGCCGAGGCGATGCTGCGCCCCAGCGACGGGTCGGCGTACGAAGCGCCGCAGTTCGAGGCCGCCGATGAGCTGAAGCAACTGATCGTTCGTGCGAGCGAGTCGCAGTTTTCAACGATCGAGGCGATCATCGGGCAGCTCGATACGCCCAGTTGGGGTTCTCGATTCGTGGTCGTGCCCGTGAAGAATACCACGCCGGACGAGTTGCTCAACCGCGTGCGCACGGTGTACGAGCCCGAGGCGGATCGTCGGAAGGATCCGGCGTTGCACGACCTGGTGCTGACGGCCGACCCGGCGGCGGGCGCGATCGTGGCGCGAGGCTCAACCTCAGCGGTGGAGTTGTTCCAGGAGATTCTCGGTCAAGCGCAGCAACTGGTGCCGCCCTCGCGCACGACGAAGATGGTCGATCTGGAGTTCGCCAGCGCCGAGCAGGTGCTGTCCAAGCTGGAGGAGCTGATCGCCAGCCGCGAGCCTGTGGACCCCGCGCGCGAGGCGCCCGCGCCCGAGTTGAGCCTGCTCGAAGGCACCAACACGCTGCTGGTGAAGGCCGAGCCCGCGCAGCACCAGATCGTGGCCGACCTGATCACCCGGCTCGACACGCCCGAGCCGCGCGAGCTGCTGCCGATGAAGCTGTTGCAACTCCGCACGGCCAACGCAGAAAATATTGCGAAGATGCTGTCCGATCAGTACGGGCTGCGTCCTCAGGCCGATCGCATGGCACGCCCGGTCGACGTACGGGCCGACGAGGCCACCAACACGCTGATCGTGTCGGCTCACGAAGAACTATTCGCCAACATCCGCGCGGTGGTTGACGAGATCAACCGGCAGGGCATCGTCGCGCCCGACCGCGCGCCCCTGCTGTTCCACTTGTCGGTGGCCAAGGCGACGGACGTGGCCGACGCGATGAACCGGCTGTATCCCGAGCCGCCCATCCCGCGGGATCGCCGGGGCGAGCCCATGCCGTGGTTGCAAGAGGCGCGGGCGGTGGTGGTGTCGGCCGATGCGTCGAGCAACTCGCTGATAATCGATGCGCCGATCGTGATGCACGATTCGCTGCGTGAGATCGCGGCCCAACTCGACGAGGTGGAGGTGGCCCCGAGCGCCGAGCTGCGCACCTATCGCGTGGTGAACGCCGACGTGGAGACCATCAAGCGGGTGCTCGAAGGCATGGACCGCCAGGGCAACCTGAGCGCGCCGGCCCAGCCGGGCGGCCAGAGCGTGCGCGTCACCATCGAGGCCGAGCCGCGCAGCGGGACGCTGATCGTCGCGGGCGACGCGGTGACCTTCGAGCGCGTCGAGGCGATGCTCGAGGACCTTTCGGCCGTTCCCGAGGTGCGCGAGACGGCCATCGTGCCCATCGCCAACGCCGATGCGACCGAAGTCGGCGCTCGCGCGTTGTCGATTTATCGCGCGCAAGTGGCCGGCGTTCCCGGCGCGGGAGAGGTTGACCTGTCGATCAACGAGACAACCAACGCGCTCGAGATCGTGGCCGACGCGAGGGCGATGGAACGTTTCCTGGGCGTGATCGACCTGCTCCAGGACCAGGCCGGTCCGCCGCGCGAGGCCAGGCTGATCCAACTCCAGCAAGCGCGTGCGGCCGACGTGATCGAGTTCCTGCGAGACCTGGTGGGTTCGAGCAACTCGCTCCGTCAGCAGGGCGGGCCCGAGCCGGTGTTCGAGGCCATCGAGAGCACCAACGCGATCCTCGCGGCTGCGGTGCCGTCGCAGTTTGGGATCATCGAGCAACTCGTGACCGATCTGGACCGCCAGGAATCGGCCGGTCGCCAACCACTGCGCATCCTGAGGTTGCGTACGACCGAGGCAAGCAGCATCGCGGCGATGTTGCAGGAGAGCTACCAGCGTCGCACACCCGAAGAGCGGGCGCGCCAGCCGGTGGATGTTCGCGCCGACGCCGCGACGAACACACTGCTTATCTCGGCGCATCCCGGCGTGATGCACGAGATCGAGGCGGTGGTGTCGCAACTCAACGATGCGCGAACCATCGACGACGAGGACCGCGAGATTCGCATCTTCCCGCTCCAGCACGCCCGGGCCGAGGATCTGGCCCGGACCATCGACGAGATGTATCCCGAGCCGCCCATGCCAGTGGACTCGCGTGGCCGGCCCCGCCCGGATCTGCGTCAGCCAAAGGAAGTGGTGGTGCGCGCCAATCGCGGCACCAATGCGCTGATTGTCGATGCGCCATCGCGACGGTTGTCGGGCTTCGAGCAGATCGTGCAGTCGCTCGATCGCTCGGAACTGGCGGGCGATGTCATCGTGCGCACATACCGCCCCATGCGGGCCGAGCCGCAGGCAGTGGCGACGGCGATCCGCGATCTGGCCGGCACCGGGGCGCTCGGAGGTAGTCCGCGCACACCGCTGAGCGTGTCGGTCGAGCCCGCGACGCGGTCGATCATCGTGAGCGGGCCGGGCGAGGCGTTCGCGCAGCTCGAGGCGTTGCTGGCCGAGCTTGATGGCGCGCCGGCGCGGGCCGAGTCGACAGTGAAGTTGTATAAGTTGAAGTTCGCGCGGGCCGAGCGACTCGAGCCGCTGCTGCGAGGCCTGCTGACGACCCGGTTGCGCGAGCAGCAGCAGGTGCAAGGTGGCTTGGGCGTGGCCGATGTCGCGTCGTTGCTGACGGTGAGCGCCGAGCCGGCGACGAACACGCTGATTATTTCCGCGCCGCCCGTGGCGCAGGAACTGGCCGAAAGCCTGGTGGAGGCGCTCGATACCGACGAGGTGGGTGCGAGCGCGCCCGTCGTGCGCGTGGTGCCGCTCAGTTATGGGCGTGCGGACCAGATCGCGCCGCAGCTCGAGCGCGCCATTGGCGGGCTGGTGCTGCCCAGTGGCGGTCATGTCCGTGTCAGTGCGGTTGGCGGCGCGAACGCGCTGATTCTCACGGGTGCCCAGAACGATCTCGAACTCGTTGGCACGCTGGTCAGCGATCTCGACACGCCGCCGTTCGACCCCGAATCGATCGGTGTAGAAACTTTCGAGCTCGCACACGCCGACGCGGAGCGGGTGGGCCCGATCATCGAACGGCTGCTCGAACAGCAGCGTGAGACCAACCAGTTCATCCTGCGGGAGTTGCTGCGTCGTGATCCGTCGGCAACACAGATCACGCCCGTTCGCGTCGAGATCGACGGTAGCACCAACGCCCTGCTGGTGTCAGGCCCCTCGAAGATGGTCGAGTTGGCGCGCGAGCTGATCCAGCGGCTGGATCGTCCTTCATCAGACGGTGCTCGCACGCTGCTGACCTATACGCCCGTTCGTGCCAATGCCCAGACACTGGCCGATGCGGTGTCGAACATCGCCGAGCAGACCATCGAGCGTGATCGCCAGGGTCTTGAAATCACCGCCGAACCCAACACCGGCACGGTGCTCGTGGTGGGTGGTGAGGCCGCGGCTGTGAAAGCAGTGGAACTATTGCAGCGCTTCGATGACCAGACACCCGCGATGCCCGTGGCGGATGTGACGGTGGTTTCGTTGCGCCATGCCTCGGCGACGAGCGTGGCGCAGACGATCGAGCCGCTGCTGAACGATCGTGCTCGTTGGCCGGTGGAACTCGTGCGTGCCGAACGCGCGGGCATGTCGGTGCCGCGCCCGACGGTTCGCGCCGATGTCCAGGCCAACCGTCTGGTGCTGAGCGTACCGAGCGCGATGATGTCGATGGCCGGCAAGCTCATTGAAGCGATGGACGCGGCCCCGGATGGCCAGGGCGAGTTGGGTGTTCGATTGGTTCGCCTGACCAAGGGCGACGCGGAATCGGTCGCATCTGCCGTGCAAGACGCGCTACGCGCGGGCCTACGCCCCGGCCAACCCCAGCCTACGGTGCGTGCCGAGGAGCGCAGCAACAGCATCGTGATCTCCGCGTCGCAATCGCAGATCGACGAGGCCGTGCAGCTCATCAGCGAGATGGACGTGCAGGTCGAGCCCGAGGCCGTGGGCGTGCTGACGCTGCGGCTTGAGCACACGCGAGCCGAGACGCTGGCACCGATCCTCGAGGCGATCCTCGCGCAGGAATCGGTTGTCGATCTCCTTCCGTGGTGGGCCCTTGGCGGGTTCGCGGCGCAGAATCCCGATCAGGCGACCAAGCCCACGATTCGCGTGATTCCCGAGCCGGGAAGTAACACGGTGGTGGTAGCGGCACCTCGCCCCATGCTCGAACTTGCCCAGCAGGTGGCCGCCGAACTCGACGTCCCCGAGAGCACGCGCGGGACGGGCCAGCGGCTCGTGCGCCTGATCCCGCTGCGCAACGCGGACGCGGCGCAGGTGTCGCAAAATCTGGCCGGCGTACTGACCTCGAACGAGGGCGGCGTGGAACCGCCGGTAATCCGTGTCGATGCGGGCAGCAACACGCTGATCGTGCGTGGCACGTCGGCGCAGATGGCCGAGATCGAGGGCCTGGCACAGCAGATCGACGCCGCGACGCTCGCGGGAAGCCGGCAGATGCGGCTCATTCCCATTGATCGCTCGCGGGGCGACGCGGCCTTGGTGGCGCAGACCTTGCGTCAACTTCTCGAGCAGCAAGGGGGCGTCAAGGTCCAGGTCATCGGCGTCGATGAACTGATGAAGGAGAGCGCCAAACCCATCGGCCCGGGCAGCGCGATGCCCGGGCGGCGAGATCCGCTTGGTGAGGCCGTGAGGTCGGCTGTAATGGCGAGTTTTCAGGAATCCCAGCCCGAAACTGAAACCGAAGCTGAAACCGCGCCCACCGTGACCATCGCGGTCGATCCGGCCACCAACACGCTCGTGGTGGTGGGCTCGCCGCGCGTGACCGATCGCCTGGCATCGCTGGCCGAGCAGATCCAGCAGCAGATGCCCCGGCAGGCAACCCGCACGCGCGTGATCCGCCTGCCGAGTTCGGCCGACGCGAACGCGATCGCGCAACTCATCCGCCAGACGGTGCAGCGCGTTGGCCAGGCCGGGCTGGAGAATCCGTCGGGTTTTACCGGACGCCCTGACGTCGTGCCCGATCCGATTGGCTCGTCGCTCATCGTCTGGGCCAACGACACCGACTTCGAGGTGCTTGGCGAGCTCATCGCCGCGGTCTCACGACTTGAAGCCAGTGAGACGCTGACGCTCAAGGTCTATCCGCTCGTGAATATCAACGCCGACGACGCTGCCGATTCGATCAATGACCTCGTGAGCGCCCAGCCCACGGGCCAGCAGGCGCGGCGGTTTCGCTGGCAGCCCACGCCCTCGCGCGCCAGCGAGTTGACGCTGCTTGGCCCCGATGGCGAGCGCGTACGAGCCTCGATCGATCCTGACACGGTGCGCGTGCTGGCCGATCCGAGCGGCACGCGCTTGGTGGTCACCGCGCCGAACGACGTGCTGCCGTTGATCGATTCGTTCGTGAGCCTGATCGACCAGAGCCCGCTGGCCGATCGCCTGTCGATCCGTCGGTATTCGCTCGACAACGCCGAAGCGCAGCAGTTGTCGCGCGCCTTCGGCGACCTCTTTCGCGCGCAGCGTCGTGGTCCCGGTGGCGGCTCGCTGCCCGAGCCAAGCTTCGTGGCCGATGATCGCACGAACGCCTTACTCGTGACGGCTTCGAGCGAGCAGCACACCGAGATCGAACGATTGTTGACCGAGGCCGATGCCCCGGCGCGCGACGAGGGGCTCGAACTGGCGATCCTCCCATTGCAGAACGCGATGCCGCGCACGGTGGCCCAGGTCATCAATCAGGTGCTCATCGGGCGAGACCCCGGGCGACAGGGCAAGCTCAGCGTGTCGGCCGACGACGACGCGGGGATGCTTGTGGTGCGGGCCGAACCCGAGCTGCTTGCCGAAGTGCGTGATCTGGCCGAGCAACTCGACTCGGCGAGTGTCGAGGGCGCGCCGATCCGCACGGTCAAGCTTGATACGGCCGACGCTCCGACCGTGGCGCAGGCGATCCAGAAGTTCATGAGTGATCGCGCGCAGGCCGCCGGGCGTGGCCGTCGCGGGCAGACGCGTGTCAACATCGTGGGCGAGCGTCGAAGCGGGACTTTGATTGTCGCCGCGTCGGACGAGGACTTTGCGCAGGTCGAGGACCTGGCCAAGGCTCTCGACCTGCCTGGTGCCGCGCGCGATCTGCGCGTGGAGATCGTGCGTATTCAGAACAGCCGCGCCAAGGACCTGAATCAGGCCGTCACCGATCTTTCCTCGCAGCTCTTCGACGAGCGCGTCTGGGGTGGCTGGAATCGCCCGCAGGACGCGGCCCCCGAGGACAAGCTGTACACGACCGTGCATGAGGCCAGCAACAGCATCATCGTGGTGGGCCAGGGCGACACGATGGACCTGGTGCTCGGGCTCATCAAGAACCTCGACCAGGAAACCAGCGACGTGACGCGCAAGATCGTGCGCACGGCCGTGATCCAGAACGCCGACCTTGACGCCATCGCGCAGATCATCCGCCAGGCGTTCCAGGAGGTCGATCGTGGTCGGTGGTGGATCACCAGCGGCCAGCAGACGGTGAATGTCTCGATCGATCGCCAGCGACGCATGCTCATCATCGTGGGCGAGAAGGCCAAGGTCGACCAGGCCGTGGAATACGCCGAAACCCTCGCCGCCACGCCGGGCATCGAGGATCGCGTGATCAAGATCATCGAGCTTCGGCACGCCAACGCGCAGCGGGCACAGAACACGCTCCAGCAGTTCTTCACCCGCCGGGCGCAGGCCGAGGGCAGGCCGGCCGGCGACGTGACGATCATCGGCTCGGCCGACGGCAACGTGCTCATCACGACCGCGGGCGAGCAGGACATGGCGCTGCTCCGCGACATGGTGGCGCAGATCGACCAGCCCGACCTTCCGATCGGACGCAGCATTGAGGTGTTCGCCCTTCGCTCGATGGACCCGCGCGAGGCTGGCGATGCGATCCGTAGCATGATCCCAAGTGCGGGGCGTGACGACGCCATCCGTGTGACGCCACAGCCCAGCCGCAACGCCATCATCGTGTCGGCCCAAGACGAGCAGTTCCCGTTGATTCGGGCGCTCCTGGAGAAGATCGATACCGACGCGGCGTTGCCGTTCGTGAGCGTGCAACTGACCGAGGCTCGCGCGACGCAGGTGGCCGCCGACCTGACACGCGCCCTGCCAGAAGGCATGAACGTCGATCTGACTGCGGTCGATCGCACGAACACCGTGATTATCTCGGGTGGCAACGAGCAATCGGTGGCGTGGGTGCGTGAACAGTTGGCCTTGTTCGACGTGGCCAGCGCGCCGCCGGCCACCGAGTTTCGCCGAGTTCAGCTCCAACACGCGAAGGCGATTGACGTCTGGTATGCCCTGCGCGAGGCCGTGCGATCCCAGCGCCGCGAGCCGGGCCAACCAGTGCCGGGTCTTGACTACAGCCCGATCGAGAACATCATCACGCTGACGGCCGAGCCCGACGAGCTCAGGCGTCTCGTTCAGATCATCGACGAGCTTGACGTCGAAAGCAGTGGCGATCGCACCACGGAGTTCGTGAAGCTCGAGTTCGCCGAAGCCAAGATCGTCGCCGACGCGATCGGCCTCTTTTACGGCCCCAACGCCCGGGAGGCCAAGACCCAGGCCGCTCGCGACGTGAGCATCTTGAGCGATTCGGTGACCAACACGCTCATCATTGCTGCGGGTGATGAACAGTGGGAGGGTATCCGTAACCTGCTCGACAAGTTCGATACAGAGGAATATTCGACGGGCCGGCAGCTCAAGGTGATCCCGCTGCGCAACGCCGACGCGCGCAACGTGGCCGACGCGCTCAACGAGGGCTTCCGGGCCCCGCTCGAGCAGCAAATCCAGCGTGAGCAGGCCCGCCGACAGAGCCAGCCCGAGGGCGATCGCCGGCAAGTGTCCCAAGACCTGCCCACCGTGCTGATTGACCCGGGCGAGACGCCCGTGGTGTCGGCCGAGGTCGAAACCAACTCGCTCATCGTGTTTGCCAACGTGCAGGATCTTGAGCGCATCGAGGCCATCGCCTTGGCTCTCGACGGAGAAGGGGCCGGGCGGCTGCCCGAGGCGCGAGTCATCGCGCTCAGTTCCGGGCGCGCCACGCGCATCGCCCAGGCCGTGCAGCGCATCTTTATCGATCCCCTCGGCCGCCGCGGCCCGCGTACGCCCGTGGTGTTCGGCGACGACGCGAGCAACATGATCGTTTTCCGCGGCTCAGAGGCCGACCTCACGCAGGTCAAGGCACTCGTGCAAACGCTCGAAGCCGAGGGCTCGTCGGCGGACGTGCGCGTGCGCACGCTGGTTGTCAGGGGCATCCCCGCCGCGCGGATGCGCGACACGCTGCTAAACGCCTTCCGCGTGCGGGCCCAGCAACTGGGTGAGGGGCTTGGCATCGAGGTCGATCGCGATAGCAACGCCTTGGTCATCGCCGCCAGCGAGCGATTGTTCGAGGAAATGAAGGAGGTCGTCCAGACCCTGGAAGGCGAACTGGCCGGCATGGAAGGCCGGGTGGAAGGGCTCGACCCCGCCGGCCCGATGGGGCTGGGGCAGTCCATCCGAATCATCACGCTCGAATCTCACGCGCCTCAGCAGATGGTGGCGCTGGCCAACCAACTCGGGCTCACGCGACCCGCGCCGGCCGACCGGCCGGGCGTTGTGGCCGAACCGATCATCATCGTGCCGTTACCGGCGCGCCAGGCGGTGGCGGTCGTCGCTGGCGCGGCCGATGCCGATCGCGTCGAGCAACTTGTTCGCGCGATCGACCGCGGGAACGTGAAGGACGCGCAATCGGTGGCGTTCGTGAGGCTCAAGACGGCTTCCGCCGATCAGGTGGCCCGCGTCGTGCGTGAGATGCTCGCGCCCCGTGCCGAGCAGGGGCAATCGGCCACGGCCCAGGCATTGGCCGAGCAGGTGCGCCGCCGCAAGCTCGGCAACGGCGAGGCCGCCCCCGAGTTCGATCTCACCGTGCCGGTGCAACTGGGCGTCGACGCGGCTTCCAACTCGCTGCTCATCGCGTCGACGCCAGCCAACGTGAAGGCCGTGGAGCATCTGGTGTCCACGCTCGACACGTTGCCGGTGGGCGAGGCGGTTGTTGCACGCATTTTCCCGCTGAATAACGCCGACGCGAGCCGCGTGCGGACGATCATCGAAGGCCTGTTCAACAAGGGCGAGGCCATCCGCCGCGTGCCGGGCACGCAACGGCAGGGCGTGCCGACCACTGCCACGGGCCAGGCGCTCGCGGGCGAGGTGGCCATCGAGGTCGACGCGCGCACGAACTCGCTCATCGCCGTGGGTCGTGAGGAGGGCGTCGCGTTCGTCGAGGTGCTGCTGGCCGACCTGGACAGCGAAGAATCGATCGGCTGGGTCGAGCCGGCGATCATCGCGCTCGAGCACGCCGACGCGACGGACTTGGCCGACCTTATCCGTGCGACGCTCATCGAAGGCGTGGCCGACGCGCCGCAAGCCGCGGGGTTGCGTGAACAGGTCGGCCGCCTGCGTCTCGTTCGGCAGGGCAAGGATCCACTGGAACCCGGTGCCCGGCTCGACAGCGACCTGTTCGGCGCGCTCAGCGGGCTGACCATCTTGCCCGAAGCCAACAGCAACAGCCTGATCATCGTCGCCAGCCCAGCCAACCTGGACATCGTTCGGGAGCTGGTCAAGATGCTTGATGTCGAGGCCGCCGCCGCGAGCAATCAGGTTCGCTTCTTCGCGCTCGAGCGTGCGTCGGCCGATCGCGTGGCGGATCTGGTGGAAGACATCTTCGACGACCGCCGCCGGGCGGGCATCGATCGGGAGGAAGACTCGGTCATCGTTCGTGCCGACTTGCGCACGAACACACTCGTGGTTTCCACCAGCCCGCGCAGCTTCGCGGTGCTCGATGACCTCGTGAAGCGTCTTGACCGGGACGAGGGCCGCGTGACCGTTGGCTTGCACACCATCGACGTGGCCGGCGCCGATGCCGAGCAACTGGCCCCGCGCATCGAACGCCTCATGCGGGATCGCATCGAGGCCAGCACCCGTGGCGGGCAGGCCGAATCGGCCCAGGACGTATTCTCGATCGAGCCCAGCCGATCGACCAACCAGTTGCTGGTGGTCTCGAGCGAGGAGAACCTCGAGGTGGTTCGCGGGCTGGTCGAGAGCCTGTCGCGCGAGGAGCAACGGCTATCGAAGGCCGCCGAGATCGCGCTCATCGGCCTTGAACGCGGCACGGCCTCGCGCATTGTCGAAGCGATCCGCACTTTGTATGTTGAGCCCGAGAATAACAAGCGCGGGCCCAACTCGGTGAGCGTGGTGGCCGAGGATCGCAGCAACTCGATCGTCGTCAGCGGCACGACCAACGACATTGCCCGGGTGCGTGAGCTGGTCCTCAAGCTCGACGTGGCCGAGGTGGTGCGCCAGCAGTTGCTCCAGCGCGTGGAGCTTGACAGTGCCGACGCCAGGGAGGTCGTGCAACTCCTCGAGAGCCTGCTCTCGGGCCGCAGCGTGGGAGGGGCGGCCGGCGAATCGGCCTCGATCATCGAGTTTCGCCGTCAGATCCGCGACGAGATGGGCAAGAAGAACGGCGAGATGACCATCACCCGCGCCGCCATCGATGACTCGGTGCGAAGCCAGATCAGCATCGAGGCCGACGAG
>CAYGTM010000012.1:775-4931 GCA_964352795.1 uncultured Phycisphaera sp. | reverse complement strand
GGACCTGATCCTGAGCTTCATCGACGAGGTCGATCGCAGCGAGGTCGACGACCGCATCCTCAAGTACTTCCAGCTCCAGAACGCCGACGCCGAACAGATGGCCGTCGTGCTCCAGGAACTTTTCAGCCTCCAGCGTCAGGGCGATCAGTTGATCCTCGTGCCGTCACGCCGGCGGGATGTGGCCTCTGACCAGCCCTTCGAGCCCCAGCTCACGGCGGTCTCGACCGAGCGCGAAAGGCTGGCGATCACCATCGATTATCGAACCAACACGATCATTGTCTCGGCCACGAAGGAGTATGTCGATCTCGTGAGCGACGTGATCCAACGGCTGGACTCCATCAAGGCGACCGAGCGGGAGGAGGTCGTGTACTCGCTCCAGAACGCGCAGGCCGACGAGGTTGAGCGCGTGCTGGGCGGGTACTTCCAGACCCAAGCCGATCGCTTGCGTGAACTGATCACCGGCGAGGGCAGCGAATCGCTCAGCCGCGTGCTCGATCGAGAAGTCATTGTGGTGGGCGACCGGACGAGCAACAAGGTCATCGTGTCGGCCTCGCCGCGCTACATCAGTACGGTGAACGACATCGTGGCCGAGCTCGACGCCGCGCCGCCCCAGGTGCTGGTGCAGGCCCTCATCGCCGAGGTGACCCTCGACGAGAACGCGAGTTGGGGGTTGGACTTCGACCTGTTCGACTTCGGCGGAGACATGTACGACTTCGGTGCCAGCGCGGCGGGCACGGGTGTCGCCACTGCGGTGGGGCTGCCCAACTTGTCCCTGTCTTCCATCGACTTCAACCTCGCCGTGCGCGCTCTCGAGGGCCAGGGCCGCCTCGAAGTACTGTCGCGCCCGGTCATCCAGATCAACAACAACGAGGAAGGCAACATCCTCGTGGGCGACGACATCGCCATCATCGAGAGTGTCGATACCTTCGAGAGCGGGCGCACGCAGGCCAACGTCACGCGCCGAGATGTCGGCATTTCGATGCTCGTGCGACCTTCGATCAGTTCCGACGGATTCGTTCGCTTGGAGATCGCCCCGGAAATCTCCTCGCTCTCGAGCCAGCAGACCCAGATCAGCGAGAACTTCGCCGCCCCGGTCATCAACAAGCGAGAAGTCCAGACCACCGTCACCGTGCGCAACGGCGAAACCGTGGTCATCGGCGGCCTCATCCAGGCCTTCAACGACAACCGCAATACCAGCATCCCTATCTTCGGCGACCTGCCGGGCATTGGCTGGCTCTTCCGCACCCGCGAGAAGACCAACCGCCGCACCGAACTGCTGGTCGTGCTGACCCCGCGGATCATCCCCGGTGGTCGCTCCGGCGTGGCCGAGGCCCGGCGCGTGACCGGCGGCGAGATGTTCCGCCACACCGGGGCGTCGAGCAAGATGATCGAGCGGTCGGACGTGTCGGGGCTGTCCATCGAGCAGTTCGACCCTCGGTACTTCCCTGACGAGATCATGCTCGAGGAGAACCAGATGGGACCGTTCATCGGGCCCTATCCCGCGCCGCCCCCGCCCCCCGCGCCATCGAGTCGGGAGGGCTCGAAGTGACCGGCCGCGCCGGCTTGGTGCTTATGTTGGTGATGGTCATGCTCGCCGTGTTCTCCGGCGGGTGTGCCATTCATGATCGGGGCATCAAGAAGTTTGCCCCGCCCGCGGCCGATGTCATGCCTCGGCGCGTGCTCATCGTCAAACGCGGCGAGACCGATCTCGATCTGAACGGCTACATCGACGGCGTGCTGGTCGAGGTCTACCTCTTCAACAACGACCGCACCGACGAGGGGGCCGACCAGCCCTTCCACCGCACCGGCAGTTTGGCGTTCAAGGTCTTCGGGCCCAACGCCGAGGTGATGTGCGAAGGCGAGTTCAACGCGGCCACCTTGTCCGATGCCCAGGCCACGGGCTTCTTCGGGCCCGGGTATGGGTTGCAAATCCACTTCGCCGCGAGGGGGTATGTCGACGTGCGGGATCGGGCCGGTGCCCGCATGGACTTCGAGTTCACGCCCACCGGCGATCCCACCAGCCGGGCGTTCGGCTCGACCCAAGTTCGGCTGGGCCCGGTATTCTAGTTTTGATAGGATGTCTCGCTCGGAATGGTCTTCCCGGCGGTGTCTTAGCGCAATCTTAGCGTGATCTTGGGGTGTCGTGAATGCCCCGGTGGACGGGTCGCGCTTCCATTGGTCGGAGACACAAAGCCGCCCCGTTCAACCGAGGGCGAAGGAGATTCCGGCATGGCAACGACGTTTCATAAATGGGCTGTTGGTCTGACTGCCGCCGTGGCCGGCGCTTCGGCGCTGATGGCCTCCGGCCCCGAGATCGATAGCAAGCTGCCCACCTATCGCCCCGTTCAGGGCGTGGCGGGCAACATCAAGAGCATCGGCTCGGACACCATGAACAACCTCATGACCCTCTGGGGCGAAGAGTTCAAGGCGTTCTATCCCGCGGCCAAGATCGAGGTCGAGGGCAAGGGGTCGTCCACCGCGCCCCCCGCCCTCATGGAGGGCCAGGCCCAGTTCGGCCCCATGAGCCGCGCGATGAAGTCGTCGGAGATCGACGCCTTCGAGAAGAAGTTCGGCTACAAGCCCACGGCTCTGCGCACCAGCATCGACGCCCTGGCCGTCTTCGTCCACAAGGACTGCCCGGTCGATGAGGTCTCGATCCAGCAGCTCACCGACGCGTTCTCGGTGTCCAGCAACAAGGACATGACCTGGGGCGACCTGGGTGTCACCGATCGCGCGTGGGCCAGCCGTCCCTTGAGCCTGTACGGCCGTAACTCGGCCTCGGGCACCTACGGCTACTTCAAGGACGTGGCTCTCCAGGGCAACGACTACAAGGCCAGCGTCAAGGAGCAGCCCGGCTCGTCGGCCGTGGTCCAGGGCGTGGCCTCCGATCGCTTCGCCATGGGCTACTCGGGCGTGGGTTATGCCACCGCCGATGTCAAGATGCTCAAGGTCTCGCGTGACGGCGGCGATGCGTTCGGCCCCGAGGCCGAGTACGCCAACTCGGGCGAGTACCCCCTGGCCCGCTTCCTGTACGTCTACATCAACGCCGACCCGGTGAAGGGCCTCGACCCCCTTCGCGGCGAGTTCGTGAAGCTGATCTTCAGCAAGCAGGGTCAGGAAGTCGTCCTCAAGGACGGCTACTACCCCGTGTCGGCCACCGTGGCCCGCGAGGACCTGAAGCACTGCAAGCTGAATCCCCAGTTCTAATATCGAGACGGATTGATTTGAGCCTGTACGCCCCCAAGCCTTCACGGGCTTGTGAGGCGATTTTCCTTCTGGCCTTTTGATGCCAATGCCCGCATGTGTCCGTCGAGCACCCTATGGCACCGCCACACAGCCCCAACGCGAAGGCCGGCCGACACATGGGCAACCGCCCCGTGCGCCGCCGCGTCGTGCTCATGGATCAGATTTCGGGGTACGTCATCCAGACCGGCGGGGCCCTGGTGCTGCTGGCGGTGCTGGGCATCTGTGTGTATCTCGCGTATGTGGTCGTCCCGCTGTTCTCGCGCGGCGAGGTAGGCGAACGGCTCAGCAGCGAGACGCCTATGCGATCGGGCCTGCCGGTGCTCGATCCGTATGGACGAGGTGCCGCCTTCCTCGCGCCCGATGGCACCATCCAGCCCTTTGCCCTGGCCACCGGCGAGCCGATGGCCCAGCCCCTGCCGCTCTCCGAAGGCAAGACCCCCTCGGCATTCGCGGTCGTTCGCAACGGCGAACTCGTCGCGGCTGGATACGAGGACGGCACCGTCCGCCTGGGCAGCATCAGCTTCGACGAGTCCATCCTCGTCACCGAACCGCCCACCGCTGGCCGGACTACATGGGCCGCCGACGGCGGGCTGTACGAGATGGTCGCCCCCAGCCGGGCCAGACGCTCGGAGATCAAGATCGAGTTGGGGGACTCGGTGGGGTTGGGTCAGGGCCGGGGCGCGGTTGTTCGGCTGGATTATCAGGTCGACCCGACCGGCCGCACCGTGCTGCTGGCCGTCCGCGAGGATGGGACCGCGCTGGTCAACACCGTTCGCACCATCCGCCCCCTTGGTGGTGGCGATCCGATCACGAGACTCAGTTCCACATCGTTCACCATCGATCCCAGCGCCCTCGACCGGTGGATGTTCGTGACCTCGGACAACGATCATGTGTTCTCACTCAACGAGAA
>CAYGTM010000012.1:0-765 GCA_964352795.1 uncultured Phycisphaera sp. | reverse complement strand
ACTCCGACGCTACAGCCGCCGAGCGGACGGATTCGAGCTCGCCCAAACTCTCGAAGCCACGAACGAGGGCCGACGTGTCACCGCCGCCGTCATGATTCTGGGCGGTCGATCGCTCCTCGTGGGCGACGATTCCGGCACGGTCTACGCCTGGCATGTGGCAACCGGCGAAGTCGATGGTGAAGCCGGCGTGACCACACTCGTGAAGGCCCACGAGTTTCGCGGGTCCGACTCGCCCATCGTCGATATTGCTCCCAGCCAGCGCGATCGCTCGATCGTCGTGCTGGGTCAGAGCGGCCGCGTCACCGTTCGCCATGTGACCAGCGAGAAGATCGTGGCCGAGTTCGACACCGGGCTCGAAAACCCCGTCGCGGCCAGGCTCGCGCCCAAGAACGACGGCGTGTTCGTGCTCGACGCGTCGGGTGCCGGCGTGATGCGAGCCCTCGATCCGGGCTACCCCGAGTTTTCCTTCAAGGCCCTGTTTGGCAAGGTGCATTACGAGGGCCAGCTCGAACCCGAGTATGTGTACCAGTCGTCCTCTGGGTCGGACTCGGCCGAGATCAAGCTGAGCGTCGTGCCGCTGATCTTCGGCTCGCTCAAGGCGACGATCTTCGCGATGCTCTTCGCCGTGCCGATGGGCGTGCTGGCGGCGGTGTATACCAGCGAGTTCCTGAGCCCCAACGTGCCCAAGGTGCTGAAGCCTGGCGTCGAGATGATGCCCTCGCTGCCCTCGGTGGTGCTGGGATTCGTCGCCGCGAGCGACGTGGC
>CAYGTM010000011.1:0-16090 GCA_964352795.1 uncultured Phycisphaera sp. | reverse complement strand
AGCCGGGAGCGTTCCTCCCGCCCCATTCGCTGTGCGGCAACTGATAGGTATCACCCATGTACGCGATCATCGAAGAGTCCGGCGGCCAGCGCAAAGTCACCCAGGGCGAGGAGATCCTCATCGACCTCTACAAGGGCGGCGAGGCCGGCAAGGGCGACGCCATCACCTTCGACAAGGTCCTGGTCATCGGCGGCGTGGGCGGCTCGGCCAAGGTCGGCACCCCCTATGTGGGCGGCGCGACCGTGGTAGGCGAGGTCGTCGAGCCAGTGGCCAAGGGCGAGAAGATCGACATCTACAAGATCCGCGCCAAGAAGGGCTACCGCCGCAAGACCGGCCACCGCCAGCGCTACACGCTGGTGAAGGTCACCGGCCTGAACGGCTGAGGCCGATCCCGGCAACCCAAGGACAAAAAGACACCCGCCCTCCAAGAACTGGAAGGGCGGGTGTTGTGTTTCCCGGGCTTGGGAAAGAGAACGGTCTACGCGAGGTTTACGGGCAGCCTTCGTCGAACATGTTGAGGGCCACAAGCACGTCGAAGATGTCCAGACTGCCGAACGGGGCGGACAGGTCGGCGGTCATGTCGCCGGCGTCGAAGAGGTTGAGGTAGGCCAGCATGTCGAAGATGGTCAGGCCGTCCATGCCGTCCAGGTCAATCACCGAGCAGGGGCCGACGTGGAGCACCTGGTTGCCGATCTCCGCGACGGTGCCCTCGATGACCGTGGGCTCGACGCCACCGGGCCACTGGATCGTGACGGTCAACTCGTCGGTGGGGAGCACGTCGATGCCAAGGCCGAAGTGGGCCTCGGCTGGCTCCTGGCCGGCCATGCTGATGCCCGCGGTGAGCAGGCGGACCATGTCGAGGTCTTCGGCCCCGCCGTCCATCTCGACGCGCACGACCGTGCCGATGGCGTGGAAGTTCGGCCCTGTCTGACGCGGACGAACGCTGATCCATGAGGCCTGGGGCCCCGAGGCGGAAGGAACGTTTTCGAGAACCTTAATGGCCGACTCCCGGCACCCGGCCGACCCGGCCCAGAGCATCACGGTGTGGAGCAGGTCGACGCTGCCGTTGCGGTCGATGTCGGCTCCGATGATGGTCGAGCCGCGTTCGATGATCGTGAGGGCGGGGCTCACCTGCTCGGTGAAGGACACGTCCGCGGGGTTACCGTCGTGCAGCACCATGCGCGGGCGGTCGTTGCAGGCGTTGAAGCCGTTGGTGATGAGCAGGTCGGGCCAGCCGTCGCGATTCATGTCCTGGAAGGTGGTACCCCAGCCCCAGCCGAACTTGCCGGCCGCCTCGGCGACGCCGGCCTGGGCACCCATGTTCACGAAGGTGGGTGCGTCGGTCTGCGACACGAACAGATTGTTGTGGATCGTCGACCCGGGGGTGTCCGTCACGGTGATGAAGATGTCGAACATGCCGTCGGCGTTCACGTCGGCCAGCGAGATGCCCATGTCGGTCTCTGGGTAGCTCTCGGTCACGCCCGCGCTGTCGGTCACTTCGAGCATGGGATGGAGCAGGAAGGTACCAGGCCGATCGGGGTCTTCGTAGCTGCCCTGGTTGAGCCACATGTGGTTCTTGTCCAGGTCGCACACACCATAGATATCGAGCAGGCCGTCACCGTTGAAGTCGTTCATGACGATCTGCCAATAACTGCCGAAGCGGTCGACACCGGGGTCGGCCACGCCGGGCGCGAACACGTCGATCGACACGTCCTCGAAGCGGCGGCCGCCGGTGTCCGGGTCGGCCACGTTCAGGAGCAGCCGTCCGCCGATTTCCTGCGGCTGGTTCTCGCCGGCGGCAGACCAGAGCCCGATCATCAGATCGACGTACCCATCGTTGTTCAGATCGCCCGCAGCCACGCCACTCTGGTGGCGCAGCAGGCTCAGGGCTGACGAGCCAGACTGCATGCCGCGATGGTCGCTCACCAGATCGAGATCGCCAAGGCCGGTGGGCTCGCTCACGTTCTCGAACGTGCCGTCGGGCAACTGGCGGAACAGGCGCGGCTTGGCCCAGTCGTACTCGACCTCGTCGATGAAAGTGCCGAACGAATCGCCCAGCACCAGCAGGTCAAGCCGGCGATCACCGTCGTAGTCGAACCACAGCGCGACGCGCGAGCGGATCTTGTCGGGCCCCTCGCCGCCGGAAATGCCCAACTCGGCGGCCATCTCGGTGAACGTGCCGTCGCCGTCGTTCACATACATCAGATCGGGCCGGCCCTCGGCGTTGGGCACGAAGAAGTCAATAAACCCGTCGTTGTTGTAATCCACCGCGGCGATGCCGGCGATCATGCCGGGTGCCGAGGTATAGAGCGACGAATCAACACCCACGAGAGCCGACACGTCCTCGAGCGTGAACGACTGCGCGCTCGCCACGCCGCAGGCCAAGCCCACGACCGAGGCCAGGGCACCCGCACGGATCGACAGCGAACGGCAACGCCCGAGCCCATGGCCCGTGGCACGCTTCTCAGCAACCTTCATCTCGAAACCCCCGTCTCTTTGGGGCGGGCCATTTGGTGGCACGCCTCGTAAACCCCTCTCTTCAGGGCTCTTGTGAGCCCTAGCCCAGGACGGTCAAACCCGAGAACCAGACCGCTGGCGCAGCCGGAACGCGAGGAGCACCGACCAACACCGGATACTATGACCGAAAATGCGAGTGTTGTCAAGACTATTTACTAGGTTTCTCCCCTAGGTCGACCGCTTGGATTTTGGCACGAAAACGCGAACCATGCCCGAACATGCTGCCGCACCACCCTGCTTGCTCACCTCAGGGGAGCGCAAGGTTCAGCGATCGATGCAAGGCGAGTTATTTCTGGCCCATCTATAAGGGTTAGCCGCCATCCGCTCGCACGAACGTCCCCCGCGAGCGGTCCTTCACCACCCCAGGAAACGGCAATGCCCGGCCATGGAACACGCACCACACCCCAGGCCCCAGCACGCCGGTGGCGAAGATCGCCTCGGTCAGGTTCTGCACGCCGTCGCTTCGGGCCATGGCAAAGGGCCGCATCGCACCAGTCAAAATCACCGGGACGGCAAGTTTACCCAGTTCGGCGTGCAGAAGGGTTCCCGTCTTGGCCAGCGTGTCGGTGCCGTGCAGGATGACCACGCCGGTGGGTTTCGGATCGTCCGAAAGCGTCCGGCGGACGGCTTCGAGGATGGCCCGCCGATCGCCGTCGGTCAGTTCCAGGCTGTCCTTGCTCATGAGCTCGGTCACGCCCACCCGAGTGGCGGAAAGGCGCAGGCGTTCGATCTTCCGGCGGACGATCGAGCGGTGATTGGCCAGTTCCCCGGTGTACTCGTCGTAGGTCTTCTCGATGGTGCCGCCGGTGGTCAGGACGGCGATGCGTCGCTCGATGGGGAGGTCGGGCAGCGTGGGCGTGCGGGGCATGGACGGTTATAGGCCCGAGCCGAACCCTAGCCGCCGGGATCACGTCGCTGGCGCATCCGGTTGGTCAATCGCAGGAGGCCTCCCCATGCTCGACCATGCCCAACGCATCGCCAACGCCAAGCCCGGCCACGACAAGCCCGTGGTGCATCCCGGCGGCATCTTCCCACTCGTCTTCAGCGCATAACACAGACCCACGCCGTGAGGCGTGGGGCATGGTGGTGCGCATGGCGCACAAGATTGTTCAGGCCCCCTTCTTCACGCAAGGGGCTCGTTGCTTACTCGCAGCCTGCGTCAAACTCGTTCTGGAAGGCCAAGAAGTCGAAGATCGTGAGCGAGCCGTCGCCGTCGAAATCGGCGGCCGGATCACTCGCGTCAAAGGCGTTCTGGAAGGCCAGGAAGTCGAAGATGGTGAGTTCGCCGTCGCCGTCGAAGTCGGCCGGGCATTCCACGGCCCGGCTGAGCTCTCCCGCCGTCACGATGCGCTTCACGCCGTCGGTGCCGCGGATGCTCATGATCACGCCCGCGCCGCCGCCGCGCTCGAAGAACTCGACGGTCAGGGCGTGCGTGCCGGCCTGCAACGCGACCTGGGTGCCGACCTCGACCATGCCGTGCAGCCCATCGTTGTCGACGATCTCGTCGTCGCCCAGGTAGAGCTTGCTGCCGTCGTCGGAGCTTGTGTAGAGCGTGTACAAGCCTGTCTGGGGGATGTCGATGAAGCCATCGAAGGTGGCAGCCACGTCATCGGCCCGACCACTGGTGATGAACTCACCGCCCGTGGAAGGGAAGTTGATGGCGTTCACCACGTCGCTGGCGTAGGGGGTCAGAGAGCCGAAGTCCGGCAGCGTGTCGCCCGTGGTGTAGATGTAATAATCCACGTCGAGGCCCGGTTGCGTGCGCGTGGGGTTCTCTGGGGTGCGGAAGCTGGAGGGGTCGAGCACGTCGATGCGCACGGTGCCCTCGGCGGTAAAGCTGCCGTTGGTGATGGTGTACTCGAACGTGTCGGCCCCGAAGCTCGAAGCGGGGGCGGTGTAGAGCAACTCGTCGCGGCCCTCGGGCCCGGTCCCCGCGCTCAGGGAGATCACGCCGCCCAGGGCGCTGCTCGTGTCGAAGCTCTCGATCGACAGGTCGAGCCCACCAAGGTCGAAGTCGTTGGCGGTCACGTCGAGGGTGGACATCTCGCCGGCGATGACGGCGAAAGTATCGTCAATGGCCAGGGGCGCGCCGGGCTCACCCGAGCCGGCCGCCGCGCTGACGGCGCTGAACACGTTCACGCGGCCGTTGCTGAAGATCGGGTCGAACCCGGGTGCGCCGATGTCGTCGGTGGTGCTGTACAGCAGCGTCTGGAGCACGTCGGGCGTGGCGTCGGGCGCCACGCTCCACATCAGGCTCACCACGCCGTTGGTGACCGGGGTAGCCATGCTCGTGCCGCTGAAGAACTGGTACCCACCGTCCATGGTCGAGCTGAGGATGTCCACGCCCGGGGCGAACACGTCCACGCCGCGGCCATAACTCGAGAAGTCGGCCTTGATGTCGCCGCGATCGGTAGCGCCCACGACGATGGTGTCGTCCCAAGAGAAGCCGCTGTGGTTCTGGTTGAAGTTGTCGGCGGCGTACAACAACAGCCCGCCGATGCTCTTGATGTAGGTGCCCGACTCGCCCACGGCGGGGTTCTGGACGCCGGTCCACGAACAACTGGCGGTCTTGGCGCCGTTCTCGATAGCCCACTCGGCCCCGTGCAGGATGGCACCGAAGGAGCTGCTGCCGGCACCACCGGCCGACGCGGGCGTGGCCCGCACGCCCATGATCCCGAGATTCCAGCCCACGCCGGCGACGCCGACGCCATTGTTACCGATGGCCGCCGAGCAGCCGGCGACGTGGGTGCCGTGGCCGTTCTGGTCGCGCACCACGCCGCCCTCGCTCGCACGCAATCGGTCGGAGGAGTTGTACCCCTCGACCAGGGCGCTGGACAGGTCTTCATGGTCAAGCAGGGTGCCGGTGTCGACCACCGCCGAGATAATCGTGGAAGACCCCGTGGTCAGATCCCATGCCTGGGGAGACTGGATGACCGGGTGGTGCCACTGCTGGCTGTACCTCGGATCGTTGGGCTCGCGCATGGTGTACACGATCCAGTTGGGGTGCGCGAAGCGATAGTCGTTCGTCCCGCCCAGCCATGCCCCCATCGCCGACTCGTCCATCCCATTGGGGATCGACAGCGTGTACCGATCCGGGCCGCGATCATGCCGCACGATGAACGGCGCGATCCGGGCCTCGGCCGCGCGACGGCGCGCCACGGCCTGCTCGTACGTCAGCCCCTCGCGCTGCCACTGCACGATGCGCTTGGGCGCCACCAGCATCTGCCCGCTGAACGTCTGCGAGCCGACCGTTTCGACGAACGGGCCGAAGTACTCGGTGCCGATGCCGATCGCATCGTCGGCCAAGGCCGGCGACGCAAGCCCGACGGCAAGAAGGATCGAAAGTGTGCCGGCAACCGACCGACCCGAAGCGTTACGATGATTCATGCTGTGCTCCCCTGTCTTGGATAGTGAAATCTGGCCACGCGCCGTGCAGGCGTCGTTACCGTTCCATGCCATGTACGAACGAAAAGACAGCCCGGACGATGCCCGGGCCACATTCCGTACACCCTAACTAGCCTTCCAGAACGGGAAGCGTTAGCACAATGTCCGATAGCCAGACGATTTCACACAAAACTACGGGTATTCCTGTGTGAATCCCATTCTTGTGTGAATCCAATCAGTGGTGGCTGCGATACCCGCCCGAAGGATCCCCCACCTCAAGCACCGACAGCGAGTTCACCACGCGGGCCGTCCCCAACGGCCGGCCGGCCACCAGCAGCACCTGGTCGCCCGCCTGGGCCCAGTGGTGTTCGAGCAGGTGGGCCTCCACCATGTCCGTCCAATCGGCCAGGCGGCCGCTCTCGGGTGGCTGGGCCAGAATCGGTCGCACGCCCCGCAGCAGCGCCATGCGTCGCGTGGCGGCCGCGTCGCTCGACCACGCGATGATGGGGATGTCGAAGTCGTTCTGGCTCAGGTAGCGGGCCGTCCCGCCTAGTTGGCTCCAGCACACGATGACCTTGGCGTCCAGATCCTCGGCCAGGTGCCAGGCGCCGTGGGCCAGGGCCGCGGTGCGATATCGCGTCTGCTTGAGGCGTTGCGGCGGGCTGGCGGTGCCGTCGGCCTTGGCGAGCGCGCACTCGGCCGCCCGCGCGATGCGCGCCATCGTGTCCACCACCAGCGCGGGGTGCTTGCCCACCGCCGTCTCGCCCGAGAGCATGACCGCGCCCGCGCGATCGAAGATGGCGTTGGCCACGTCGCTGGCCTCGGCCCGCGTGGGGATCGCGCTGTCGATCATCGTCTCGAGCATCTGCGTGGCCACGATGCAAGGCTTGCCCCAGTCGTTGGCCGCCTTGATGATCCGCTTTTGCGCGGGCGGCACTTCGGGGATGTCCATCTCGACGCCAAGATCACCCCGCGCCACCATGATGGCGTCGGACACCTCCGCGATCTCGTCGATGCGCGCCAGGGCCTGGGGCTTCTCGATCTTCGCGATGATCGGGATGGGCTCTTTCGTCGGCGCTTCGGCCACGATCAGGTCGCGGAGTTCTTCGATCTCCTGGCCGCTGCGGACGAACGACAACGCGAGATAATCCAGCTCATTGGCCACGGCCCACTTGACCAGTTCACGATCACGCGCGGTCAGGGCGGGCACCTTCATGTCGGTCTCGGGCAGGTTGATGCCCTTGCGCGTGGTCACCTTGCCGCCAACCGTCACCACGCAGCGCACCGCGCTGCCGTCGGGCTCGATGCCCACGGCCAACATGCGGATGGCACCATCGTTAATGAGCACGCGCTGGCCCGGCTGGACCTCATCGACCAGGCCGCCGTACGTCAGCGGGAGGGCCGGCACCAACTCGCAGCGATCGTCGACCGTCTCCTCGCGCACCTCGGCGGCTTTGATGGTGCGGTCGAGCAGCACGCTCTGGCCCGGTTGCACGTCGATGCCCCCGCCCTCGTCCAGATCGGGCACCGTGCCCACGCGGATCTTGGGGCCCGGCAGATCGCCAAGCACGCCGATGCTCACGCCCTTGGCGGCTGCCGCCCGGCGGATGGCTTCCAGACGCACCTTGTGCTCGTCGGTGGAGCCGTGCGAAAAGTTCAGGCGGAAGATGCTCGCGCCGGCGTCGATCAGGCGCTCGAGCATGGCCTGGCTTTCCGAGGCCGGGCCGATGGTCGCCACGATCTTGGTCAGCGTCGGGCGCTCGGTGCGCACGGTGGCCTCACTCGGGCCTTGATGTGTCTTGGGCGTTGGCATGGGCGCTGGGTGGAGTTGGGTCGGCACGCTGGCCATCCTTCCGATAACAGGTCAGTCCGGCTGGGGGCGGGCCTCGAGCTCCACCACCTCCTTATATCGGTCGCGAAAGAACCGGGTGTAGGCGATTCTGGCCTCCGCCGCCGCCTCGGCGTCCCGCCAGACATTCCGCACGGCCCGATAGTTGGCCTCGCTGAATACGAGACTCTGCACCCGCCCATCCTCGCCCGCCACGTCCTGGCTGGGGAAGGCATAAAACGCCTCCTCCGCCCGAGCCAGCACCGACACCCACGCGGGGTCGGCCTCGGCCCGCTCCCGCAACCGCCACAGCGCCGCCCAGGCCTCGTGCAGTTCGTCGTCGCTATCCACCCCGAAAGCCCCCATCATCACCGGAATGGCCGACCGCCAGCCCTTGAGCGGCACGTCCGCCGCCGCCGCGAAGGGGTCGAGATCGTCAATGAATCGGTCGGCGTGCTTCGCGTACATCACCCGACGCACGGGGGCCCGCCTCAGCTCATATTGGATGGGCCCGGTCGGCTCGGGGCCGGTTTGCTCGGGGTTGGCCGGAAACTGCCACAGGCTCTGGGCCTGCTCGGTCATGCAGAACTCAACAAATCTTCGCGCCAGCTCGGGGTGTGGTCCGCCCCGCAACATCGAGATCGGGTCGGCATCGATATACACCGCGCCCACCGGGTCGACATAGCCCACGCGGCTGGACTCGGGCGGCGCGCCCGGGGCCGTCACCGCCTGCGCCTGCGTGCGTCCGTAAAAATCGATCGCCAGCCCCGCCATCGCCTCGCCCGCCGCCACGTCCAAGGGTGGCTTGGTGGCCGCGCTGGTGAAGTACCGCGTGTTGGCGCTCATCTCGCGCAAGATCTTCCAGCCCTCGTCCCAGCCATAGGCGTTCAGGATCGAGTCAAACGTGGTCGTGATCGAGCCGCTCTGCCTCGGGTCGGCCAGCGCGACCAAACTCATGAGCCTCGGATCGGTCAGGTCCTTGAAGCTCGTGGGCGTTTCCATGCCCGCCTGGGCGTACAGATCCTTGTTGAAGATGAGCCCGAAGCCCGACAGCGCCGTGCCCAGCCAGTACTGATCCGGGTCGTACAGCACCTGACTGCCGATGGTGTTCTCGCCGAACCACTCGTCCATCCGCTCTTGCGAGAACCCCGCGGGCACGCTGATGGGCACGCGAACCTGGTCACCATCGATTGTCGCCGTGAACCCGGCCTTGATCTGGTCGTGCTCGTAGCTGCCCCCGCCGAAGAGCATGTCATACCCCATGCGCCCCGGCTCGATGACAACCTCGCCGTCCACCATCGAGTACTCGCCGTTGCGGATGGCGGCCTGGTATTGATCGATGAGCAGGCGCCGGATCTCGCTGGTGCCCCCCGGGGCCCGCCAGTCGATCGAGGCGGGCTGGCCGAAGTTGGCCTCGTGCCACTTCGAGAACGCGCGCTCGTACTCGAAGCGGATCTGCTCGGTATGGGGCGTGATGATGACCAGCGTGGGGCCGCCCGCGCTCGCCTCGCCCGTGCCCGCCGGGCGCACGGCCCAGGGCAGCGCCAGCAACGCCACAAGGAGCACGCCCAGGATGCCGGCCGTCCAACGCATCGACCAGTCTACGCTCGGGGGGAAGAAGGCCGAAGCGGGCATCAGGCACTGGGCACCGGGCATCCGTCCGAGCCGCGTGCGTGAGCACGCGGGCAGACGCTCGCCCAACTGGCGCGACGATGCCTTCTACCCCGTTCGGCACGCGCCACGAAAATGGTCCGCGTGCTCACGCACGCGGCTCGGAAGGAGATGGGCAACCATGCCCGACCACATCATGCCCGACACTACCAAGGCCGCCATCGTCACCGGCGGCACCGCCGGCATCGGCCTGGCCACCGCCAAAGTTCTCATCGAGCGCGGCTGGCGCGTGCTCATCGTGGGCCGAGACCCCAAGCGGCTGGGCGAGGCCCTGGACACCCTGGGCGGCCACGCCCGGGGCTGTAGCGCCGACGTCAGCAAGCCGGACGGGCCCGGCGCCATCGTGGCGGCGTGCGTGAAGTCCTTCGGCGGCATCGACGCCCTCATCAACAACGCCGGCATCGCCCCGCTCGTGCCCCTTTCCCAGCACACGCCGGGCCTCATCGACCAGTGCTTTGCCACCAACGCCATCGGGCCGGCCAAGCTCATCCTTGCTTCGTGGCCCTACCTCTCGACCGCCAAGGGCCGCATCGTGAACGTCTCGTCGATGGCCACGCGCGACCCCTACCCGGGCTTCTTTGCCTATGCGTCAAGCAAGGCTGGCGTCGAGCTCATGGTCAAGAGCATCGCCACCGAGGGCCGGGCCGCCGGCGTGCGCGCCTTCGCCGTCGCCCCGGGCGCCACCGAGACGGCCATGTTCCGCGCGCTCTTCGACGAATCCGCCGTGCCCAGCAGCGACGTGCTGGCCCCCGAAACCGTCGCCACCATCATCGCCGACTGCGCCACGGGGTTGCGCGACGAGGACAACGGCACCGCCATCGAGATCACGCACAACGCGTGAATCTTGCTCGAACTGCCGTTCCAAACGAACTATCCACCAAGCAAGGCCATCGCCTGCGCCATCGCGTTGCGGACCATGACCGGGGGCATCTTGCCCCGCCCCAGCACCGCGACCCCGCACGAGAGCGCGAGGAGCGTGTCGCCCAGCGCGTCGGGCATGGCGCCATCGGGCAACAGCCCTTGGGCCGCCGCATCCCGGCAACGCGCCCGCAGGGCCGTCCGCAAACGCAGGCTGAACGCGCGTGCGATCTCCCCATCCACTGGAGACTCGGCGCCAGCCGAAGCCATCGCCCGGGCAAAGAGGCAGCCAGCCGCGTCACACCCCGAGGCATGGTGCCGCCATCCGTCGACGAAGCCACGAAGCGCGTCCAGCGGGTCGGCCGTGTCCTTGAGCGCCTCGATCATCGGCACGTTGGCCGTCTGCCCATACCGCGCCATCGCGCGGCGGTACAACTCTGCCTTGTCGCCGAAGGTGTTGTACAGGCTCTGCGACGACAGCCCGGCCTCTTTGCAGATCGCCGCGATGCCCACGCCCTCGTACCCATGCCGCAGGAACAGCCCAACGGCGATGTCCAGGACATCATCTTCGGCGAAACTGCGTGGGCGGCCCGCGGGCATGCCGCATTCTAGATCGGGGTTTCCAGAATAGCCAGCATTCGCTCGGGCGCGGTTGACTTCTCGACGGGTTGATTTTTAGATGGATCGTTCTATATTTATCCGTTCCAACCATCACCACACGGGAGGCTTCGCCATGTCCGCACTCAAGGGAAAGTCCGCCATCGTCACCGGCTCGTCCAGGGGCATCGGGGCCGCCATCGCCAGGCGGCTGGCCGCCGATGGGGCGCACGTCGCCGTCAACTACGCCGGCAGCAAGGACCGCGCCGAGGCCGTCGTCAAGGAGATTACCGCCGCGGGCGGCAAAGCCTTCGCCGTCCAGGCCGACGTAAGCAATCCGGCCGACGTCGCCCGGCTGTTCGACGAAGCCGACGCGCACTTCGGCGGCTCGCTCGACATCCTGGTGAACAACGCGGGCATCTTCGAGATCAAGGCCATGGGCGACTCGCAACTCGAGGACTTTGACCGAACCATGAACATCAACGTGCGCGGCGTCTTCGATACCACGCGCCACGCCGTGCCAAGGCTCAAGAACGGCGGCCGAATCATCACCGTGGGCAGTTGCGTCGCCACGCGCAGCATGATGCCGGGCCTGGCGGTCTACGGCATGAGCAAGGCCGCCGTGGCCGGCCTCACGCGCGGCTGGGCCCAAGACCTGGGCGATCGCGGCATCACCGCCAACTGCGTCCAGCCCGGCCCCATCGATACCGACATGAACCCAGATTCGCCGGACAATGGCGGGGCCGAGATGATGAAGTCCATGACCACCCTCAAACGCTTCGGCAAGGCCGACGAGATCGCCGCCCTCGTGGGCTTCCTGGCCTCTCCCGAGAGCCAGTACATCACCGGACAAACGGTCACCATCGACGGCGGGATGAACGCCTGACGACCACCGGGTTCACTCGAACCGCAGCACCACCGTGCGCTGCGTGGTCGAGATCAACGCGTAGCCATCCACCAGCCGGGCCTCGCGCGGCGGCTCGGGCAGCAGCACGGCCCGGGTCCCGGTGACCTTGGCCGAAGCGGTGTCGACCGTCGAGACGATGTACTCGCCCTGGTCGTTGTTGACCGAGAAGCTGCGCTGGGGCACCAGCAGCACGCGGGTGTCGCCCAGCGCAGGGGGCACCTTGCCGTCGCCCCGCCCGCCCGTGCCGCGCAGGGCGTCGCGCCCGACGATCTCGCCATTCGCATCGAGTACCGTCACCCCGCCGCTGGTGAGCACCACGATGGTGTCGCCCTGACGCGCGAGCCTGGGCACCTCGCCGTCGCCCAGCGTGAGCAAGAGCGGGTTCCCGCCGAAGCGGCCGTCATCCACACCGGCGATAGACAAATCGCCGCGCGACGACATTACCACCAGCGCATCGCCCAGCACCCAGCCCAGGGCCGCGTTCAACGCCGGGTCGTCGCTGCTCTCCCACGCGATGCGGCCCGTGGCCTGGGCCTCGTCGGCCGTCACGTTGCCGATCGAGCTGTGCGTGCCCATGACCACCGAGCCATCGCCCACCGCCGCCAGCCATCGCGGCGGCTCGGGCAAACCAATGCGCCGCACGACCTCACTGCCATCAAGGCCAAAGCCCCACAGCGCCAGCGTCTCGATCGCCCCGGCCGTCGGCGCGCCGGGCGCTTCGGTCGAGCCCATGACCCACACGCGCCCGCCCGCGACGGCCACGTCCATCGCCGTCCCGATGCCGGGCCGGCCCGAATACAGCGTCTCACCGCTGGCCGCGTCGAGCACCGCCAGCAGCCCATCGCGCCTGGCGATGGCGATGTGCGATCCATCACTGGCCACGATCCAACCCATCGGGTCGGCCTGCTGCCCGGTCGCCATCAGCGCCGCCACATGCGGTCCGCGGTCGCCCAGGTTCGGCTCGCGCAGCGGCCCATCGAACAGATCAATCAAGGGCCCGCTATTCCACGAAGACGCATCGAACAGCGACACGCTCCGCAACTCCGCCGCGCCCGCATCCTGCCACACGAACAACACGCGCTGGCGATCCTGCCGAAGCAGCGTCGGCGGCCTTGAGTACTCGTGCGTGGCGGTCCACACCAACTCGAGCGGGCCCTTGGGGTCGGCCTCGAAGGGCTCGCCCTCGATGGGCCCCAGGTCGGGCGCCAGCGCCCACACGCCCACCAGGTGCCCGCCCTCGAGCACCACATGCTCGGGCACGGCCGAATCGACGATGGTCGACACCGGAGTCATCAACCGCCAGCCGTCCAGCCGCTGGCTCACCTCCACTGGCCGATCGCCCACGCGCGGCCCGCGTGTACGCAGGGCAAAACGCTCGGCCAGTTGCCCAAGGTCGGGCGCATCGACGGTTTCCATGGGCGACACCGCACGCAACTGCCGGATCACACGGCTCGCCGCCGCCACATGGTCGCCTTCGGCCAGCACGCGAGCAAGGTTCGCCCCAAGCTGAGCAACTTCTTGCCCGTCGACCGGCCCACCACTGGTGCGCACGAGGCGGGCTACGTCGAGCGCCCGACGCCACGCGCGAGCCGCCCGCAGCGGTTCGCCCCGTTCCTCGGCCAGTCGCGCAACGGTCGAATACGCCCGCATCGCCGCCACCGACACCGGCACGCGAGACGCCACGCCCAGCCGCGCGACATCCCCCTCCGCCCCAGCGTCGGCCAGGGCCAGCGCTTCGGCCGCCCGGGCTTCATGGGGCTCGATGATGCCGTACCCGTGCAGAGGCATTAGTTTTTGCAGCTTCCGCGTGGCCACCACGCCCGCGGCCGCCTCGTCGGGCCCGAGCCTCGCACCGCGCAGCGATGCCTCGGCCAGCACGTCCAGCGCCGCGCCGGCCGCCTCGCTCCCGCGGCCCTGGCGATCTCGCAGGTCGGCGATGGTCAGCAGCGCCCGAGCCCGGCCGCTCGAACCAGTCGACGCCGCCAGCGTCAGGCGCGCCAGTTCGTCGGCCAGCACGTCGTCGCGCTCGGCCTTGTCCGTGCCCACCATGCGATGGGTCATCGACAGCAACGCCTCGAACAACCGCCGCGCTTCGGCGTTGGCCATGCGGAGCGCCGTCTCGCCCTGCGCTCCCGCCCGGCCCAACGCTTCGAGGGCACGCTCGGCCGCCACGGGCACCGCCTCGAGCACGTCGCGCCGCTCGGCCAGCAACACCAGGCTCACCAGCGACGCCACGTCGTCGGGGTTGCTCTGCAAACGCTCGGTGAGCGCCATGACCGCCACGTCGGCGCTCATCACGCTCTCGAGCACGCTCGTGTCCACCACCACCACCTGGTCGCCCAGCGGCACCACGCTGCCGGGCCTGGGCAGCGCGATCACCGGCCCGTCTACTTCGCCCGTCGCCGGGTCGAGCAGCACCACGTCGCGTCCCGAGGGCACGAGCAGGCTGCCACCCGCCGCCATCGCGCGCCCGGTGATGAGCGCGTCGAACCCGCGCGCCAGCTCGAAGCCTACCGGCCGCCCAGGGTTGGGCCTTACCGCGTCGGGCTCGAAGAACCACACGTTCGTGAATCCCACCGCAGCCACACGATCGCCCACGCCCACCAGATAATCCGCGTCGCCCATCGCCGCCGTGGCCACGCGGCCCAGTTCACGACCGGTCTGCCGATCGAACCGATACACCATTTCCAGACGATCGACCAGCGCGAGCACCGAATCGCCCATCACCACCGGCGGGCGGACCATCCACGCGCCCTCGGTCGATCCACGATCCACGCGCGAGGTGGTATCGAAGCGCCGCAGCCAGATGGGCCGCCCGTCGTGCGCGTCGACCGCCGCCACGATGCCCATGGGTTCGTACCAATACACCACGCCGTCGAGCAGCACCCCGCCAGCACCCACCGTGCGATTCGAGCGATTCCAGCCCGTGCCAGCGCTGCCCAGCGAACGAATCCACGCGGGCTCGCCAGTGAGTGCGTCCAGACCGACAAGCGACGTAGCCACTTGACGCCCCGCGCGGTTGTCCTCGCGCAAGCCGAAGATCACGCGCCCCTCGCCGGCGATCGGCCCGCCGCGTACGTTGGCCAGCGCATACCGCGCGTCCAGATTGCGTGTGTTGGTTGCCCATAGCGTGTGCCCGCCGTCCAGGTCCACCGCCATGATGCCCGCGGCCGTGTCGGGCGCGCTGGCCGTGTGCAGCCCCATCGAGGCGTACGCCGCCCGCGCATCAACCGCCACGGCATTTGGTGCCTCGATCGACCGCCACGCCATCGCCTCGCGCCGCACGCTCGCCAGATCGCGCACCGATGCCTCATCGCCCAAGAGTGACGCACGCCACCGCAGCCGCAAAGAGTAACGATCCCACGCCGACAACGTCGCCGCGTCGTTGATCAGGATCGTGTCGCCCGCCACCGTCGGCATCAGCCAGAAGGGCCCGCCCCTGGGCTCGACGGCCATCGCGGGCGGCAGCGTCTCATCGGGCCCGGGCGCCAGGTCTCGGTCGATCGCCTGCGACCACGCTTCCTCGTCGGGCAAGTACGGCGGCCGCGATCCACCCGTGAGCGCATCCGCATCAACGCGCCGCACCGACGCGGGCTTGGGAATGGTGAGCGACGCAAAGTCGGCCGGGCCCAGGCCCACCCGCTCTCGCCATGCGCGCGCCATCGCACGAATCCGCTCATCTTCGAGTTGCGCCGCCACCAGCGTCAGCAGTTCGGCACCCGCGCCATTGTCGCTGGCCCGATCGGGATGCCCATCAAGCTGCGCCAACACCCGCGCCGCCGACGCGAACCGCGCCAGCCCGAATCGCTCCCGCGCCACGACCAACGCCGCCTCGTACCCCGCGGGCGTCAGAAGATAACTCCGCTCGACCTGCGCGTACCGGCCCTCGTCAAAGAGCCGCTTCGCCCGGGACGAGTGCTCCACGCGGTACCGCTCGAGCAACTCGGGATTGGCCAGCAGCCGCTCATGCACGGCGTCGCGTACCGACACGAACAGGTCGGGATCGTCCTCGCTGGGCACCAGCCGATCGGGCCCGCTCTCGAGCGAGGCTTGCAGCGATCGCACCGCCTCGGCCTCGTTGCCCGCCCTCAATAAGGATGGCAGCGCCCGCAGCGTGCTCTGCGTGGCCGTCGAATCGTCCACGAACACCGTGCTGGTCTCGCCCTGCCCAAGCGCGGGCGAACCCCACACCGACAGCCCCAGCCCGGCCACGGCGATCAGCCGTCCAATCCCATTCCATGCGGTCCCACTGATCACCGTATCGGACCTCCAAAGCAATCCATACGCACCGCAGCCCCAGCCTGATCGGCTCAACCCAAACACCGGGC
>CAYGTM010000010.1:0-16741 GCA_964352795.1 uncultured Phycisphaera sp. | reverse complement strand
CCCCAGGCCCCCCCAACCAAGCACGGCCAGCAGACCGGCGACCGCATCGTGCTCAGCGCCGACGCCGTGCAGCGAAAACAGAGCGCCACCGATCGCTCCGAGGGCGAACCCCAAGCCCAGCAGCAGGATGATCAGGGTGAGCAGGGTGAGCAGGAGCCCAAGCACCTGGACGTGAAGGGCTGAAACCCAGACCATCCGTCCCCCGCCTCACGCCGCCGTCTTGACCCGCGATTCCACCAGCGCCTCGATCATCGCCAGCACCTGGTCGCGGGTGTCGGGGTTCACGCTGAGCCATTGGGCACCCATCACCTCGTCGCGCACATCGTCGAGCACATACGCCAACCGCGGGCGATCGATCAGCGCCGTCGCGTACGCCAGACCCGCGGCGAGTTTGCCCATCGTCTCGGCCCCGCCCCGGTTGTAGGCGATGTCCGAGATGAGGTATTCCATCGGATCGACCAGAGGTTCGGGCCGTTCGATCGACAACCGCTCGTGCCCGGTCAGCATGAGGTCGAAGCCCAGCACCTCGTGCCCGCCGGCGAAGGCCGCCACGCACGCCCGCAGGCAGGTCTCGCCCTCACCCGGCCCGAGCCGGCCGATCGTGCGCGCGGCGGCGGCGCGATCGTCGGGCAGCAGGCCGCAGCCAGTCCACGCCAGATAGACGCCCAGCACGCGCATCGCCGCCCGCTCGACATCGGCAACTTGGGTCCGCTCACGCCCAGCCAGCATCGTGGCCATGTGCGAGAACGCCCGATCCAACGCGGGATCGGACACCACGGGCGAGCCCAGCATCAGCCCCAACGCGGGGCGGCCCCGCAGCCGATCACCAAAGCCCATCCGGCTCGGATACCGGCTCAGCAGCGCGGCGGACTCCAGCAGCGAGCGCAACACCATCACCGCCCCGTCGTCGGCCCAGTCGAATGAATCGAGCCGCACCTGAGCAGGATCGATCCGAAGCGGGAACAGCGACGCATAACTCAGCGGCAGAGCCAGCGACCAGTCGTGCCACGCCGCGGGAGAGTCTGGCGCTTCGGCCGTCCGGATGGTCAGCGGGCTCTCGGCTGAGGGCTGCTCGATCACCGCGTCGAAGCCCAGCCGGCGCCACTGGGCGGCATCGCCCTCGCCCGAGAAGGGAACGAGCATCACACCCAGCGAACCGGACGCCCGCTCGAGGCACTGGAAGTGTGGGTCGCTCAGCATCACGCCCACGCGCAGTGGGGTCACCAGCGAAGCCCCGGGCGTGCCGCTCGACTCACGCAACCGCTCGAGCCACCCCGGCAGCGAGCCGCCAGAGCACGAACGGATGATGGTCAACGCACCCTCGGCCGCCCCGGCCAGCACCTGGCGAGGAACCGTGACGGTGCCGGCCATCGGGCCGGGCATCATGATCGATGCGGATTCGATTGGGTCGGCAAGTGGGATCGGGCCAGCACCAAGCGTTTCGGCTTCGGTCGTGCTCTCCACCATCGCCCTCGGTTGGGCCGGTGAGTAGGGCGATGGAGCGAACACTCCCAACTGTCCTGATTGGGTGTGCCGTCCGAACAGCCATCGGCCGCCCAGCACCAACCCGATAATCCAGAGCCCCGCCGGCACGCCGATCAGCGTGCGAGTCAGCCACGTCGCCCCGAGAAGCCACGCGGTGAGCACGACGGCGCACACGCCGACCACCCAGGCGAGGCCCGAGATTGCATTGTTGTCTTGTCGGCCATCGACCCGGCCGGTCGCGCCCCACTGCATCGGTTGGCGTGTGTTCATCGCCCCGACATCGGCCCGATGCACGAGGCGATGGCGTCGCCGCCCGCACGGCGTTCGTGCGTGGAATGGATTTCGCGGTAGTGCCGACTGGGCGGCGCGAGTTGCGGGTTATCCGCCGCTGGACTCGGCGTTGAGCTTCTCGAGCGCGGCGATCACGTCGGCCGGCTCGGCCCGATTCCGATAATCGGCATCCAGGAACGCCCAGCGGATCGTGCCGTCACGATCGATGACGTAAGTGGCCGCCAGCGGCAGCTCGCCCGATTCATCGCCATTGAACTGGCTCAGGCCGAAGCCCTTCTCGTAGCTCTCGTGCACGCCGTCGGTGAGCTTGAAGACCACGCCGTACTCGCGGGCCACCTCGTTGCCGACATCGCTGAGAACCTGGAACTCGAGTGCGTTCTTCTCGGCGGTGGACATGGACTTATCGGGCAGTTCGGGGGTCAGAGCCACCAGCGTCGCGCCCTGGGCGGTGATATCGGACAACCGCTCCTGATACGCCGCCAGTGTGATGTTGCAATACGGGCACCAGCCGCCGCGGTACCACATGAGCACCACCGGCCCCTGCTCGAGCAGGCCCGAGAGCGAGACCTCCTGGCCGCTCTGGTTGGTCAGCGTGAAGTTCGGGGCCTGGTCGCCCATGCTCTTGGCGTTCTCGACCACGCCCGCGTCGATCACGGCCTGGGTACCACCGCCATACAGCGCCTTGATCTCGTCCGATGCCCGCTGCTCGAATGCCGCCTTCTTGGCCTCAAGTTCGGTCGTCAGAGGCCTGCCAGCGGTCGGCAGAGAAGGAGAACCCTGAGCAGGCGCGGCTGAGGTGTCCTTGGACATGGGGTGCTCCGTGGGATGTTCGGATGGGTGTTCGCCGCGCGCCGGGGCCGAAGTACCGCCAGAGGGTGTCGTGGTGGGGGCTTGCTCTTCGCAGCCGGTGAGAACGCACGAGGCAACGCCAATCGGGATTGTCGCCAGCAGGGTCTTGATGGTCGTCGTTGGTTGGGTCATGGGGCAGGATAGGATCGCACCGCTCGCCCGATTATTCCCGGACGCGCCGGAAAAGCCCCGTTATCGCCGGAACCACGACGTAATGGCGTGGAGCGTGACCGACCGGCCCACGGCCGCGATGGATTCGGTGAGCGGGATTTCCTTCGGGCACACTTTCACGCAGTTCTGGGCGTTACCGCAGTCCGAGACGCCGCCGGGGCCCATGAGGGCATCGAGGCGGTCGCGCTTCAGTTGCTTGCCGGTCTCGTGCTCGTTGAAGAGCCGGGCTTGGCTGATGGCATGGGCCCCGATGAAGCTGGTGGGCCACTTGTCGGCGTCTTCCTCGAGATTGTATTGCGGGCAGGCTTCCAAGCAGCAACCGCACGACATGCAGGTGGACAGGGTGTACCTGGTGGCCTGGCTCTCGGGGCTTTCCTTGGGGCCCATGCCCAGGCTGTATGTGCCGTCGATGGGCACCCACGCTTTCACTCGGGCCAAGGCGTTGAACATCCGCTGGCGATCGACCCACAGGTCGCGCATCACCGGGAACTTGCTCATGGGTTCGAGCGTGACCTCGTCGCCGGCGTTGGGCGCGATGTTCTCGATCAGGGCCGAGCAACTCTGGCGTACCTGCCCGTTGATGACCATCGTACACGCACCGCAGACCTCTTCGAGGCAGCCCGAATCCCACACCACGGGCGTGGTCTTCTTGCCCTCGACGGTCATCGGGTGGGCGGCGATCCACTGGAGGCACGAGATGATGTTGCCCCCCGGCTCGCGCGGCACGTCGAAGGCTTCCCAGTAGGACGCCTTGCCCGGGCCATCGCACCGCATGACGCGGATGCGCACGGTCTTCGTTCGAGTGTTCTGCTGCGTGGCGATCATGTCGTGCTCACTTCCTTAGCAAGTCAATCAGGTACGACTCGTTGCCGCAGGCTTCTTGCCGTTGATATCGGGTTCGGCATCCGGGTTCGAGACCCGGCGTGCGGCCTTGGGATCATCGGAAGTTGTGGGCCCGTTCTTTCCGGGGGAATCCTCCTCGACCTTGCCATAGGTACGCGGCCGGGGCTTGACCAGTGCGGTCTGGACCTCGCGGTAACTCACATGATGCTGGTCGAGGCCGCGATCGGAAGGATCAAAGGCGGCCACGGTGGTCTTGAGGAATCGCGCGTCGTCGCGCTCGGGGAAGTCGGTGCGGTAGTGCGAGCCGCGGCTTTCTTCCCGCAGCAGGCTGCACTTGGCGATCATCTCGGCCAGAATCAGCATGTCGCCCACGGCCCGGCTGTGACTGAGCGACTGGTTGGTCCACGCTGCGGCGTCGGACAGCCGCGCGCGGGCGAATCGCTCGCGCAGGCTCGCGAGCGTGTCGAGGGTCTGCTTCAGGCGGGCCTCGGTCTTCACGACCGTACACGAGGCCTCCATGACCTCGCCCATCTCCTTGCCGATGAGGTAGGGGTTGGTGTCGTCGCTGGCTTGCGCGCCCTCGACGGTGTCGAGCAGGCGACTGATCTTTGCCTGTTCGTGCTCGACGGCAGCATCGAACACGCGCTGGTCGATCGCATCGATGGGCCGCTCGGCGGGGTCGCCCTGGGTCACATGGTTCACCACGCTGACGCCGCAGTAGAGCCCGTCGAAGATGCAACTGAGCAGGGCATTGGCCCCGAGGCGCGTTGCGCCGTGGTAGGCAAAGTTGACCTCGCCGAAGGCGTAGAGCCCCGGGATGTTGGTCATCATGTTGTCGGGCGCGCCCAGCGCCATGCCTTGGCCGGGCTGGGTGTCAATGGGCGCGGTCATGCCGGGCTTGTGTTCGCCGTGGGGGATGCTGGGGGTGTAGTTGCCCGGGGTGAACCGTGTCCACATGCCGCCCATGGAGTAGTGGACCGCGGGGAAGATGCGCATTGGCGTGAAGCGTGGGTCTTCGCCGGCGAACTTCTCGTAGATCTCCATGATGCCGCCGAGCTTGCGGGTGAGGTAGTCGGGATCCTTGTGCGTGAGGTCGAGGAAGACCTGGTTCTGGCCGTTGACGCCCATGCCGTCATTGACGCACACGTCGAAGATCTCGCGCGTGGCGATGTCCCGCGGCACGAGGTTGCCGTACTTGGGGTAGCGTTCTTCGAGGAAGTACCAGCGCTCGCTCTCGGGGATGTCGGTGGGCTTGCGGTCGTCGCCCTTCTTCTTTGGCACCCACACACGGCCGCCCTCGCCACGGGCGCTCTCGCTCATGAGGCGGCACTTGTCGGCCCCGGGGATGGCGGTCGGATGGACCTGGATCATCTCACCATTGCCGTACCACGCGCCGGCCTGGTAACAGCGGCTAGCCGCGCCGCCGGTGCAGATGATGCTGTTGGTGCTCTTGCCGAAGACCAGGCCGCACCCGCCGGTGGCCATGATGGTGGCCGCCCCGCGGAAGGCGCGGATCTGCATGGTGCGCATGTCCTGGGCGACGATGCCCACGCAGCGGCCATCGCCGTCGAGCCCCTGGACTTCACCTTCGATCACCGGCCAGAGGAACTCCCAGAACTCGTACTTCTTGACCAAGCCCGAAGCCTCGTATCGCCGCACCTGCTCGTCGAGGGCGTACAGGAGTTGCTGGCCCGTGGTGGCACCGGCGAAGTGCGTGCGTTTGAAGAGCGAACCGCCGAAGAGGCGCAGGTCGCGCTGGCCTTCGTTGGTGCGGTTGAAGGGCACGCCCATGCGGTCGAGCAGGTCGATGACCTTGGGCGCAAAGTTGGCCATCTCGAGCACGGGGCCCTGGTCGGCCAGGTAGTCGCCGCCGTAGATGGTCTCGTCGAAGTGCTGGTACTCGCTGTAGCCCTGCTGGCGGGCGACCTCGTTGCAGGCGTTGATGCCGCCCTGGGCGCACACGCTATGGCTGCGCTTCACGGGCACCATGCTGAACAGGTCGACGGGGATGCCCGCCTCGGCGATGCGCACGGTGGCGGCCAAGCCGGCCAGGCCCCCACCGACGACGATGACGCGTTGCTGTTGCATTCAGGTGGTCTCCAAGAGGTCCGCGTCGGCGCTCGGGGCTCGGACGGATGGCGTGCCGGGCGCGCTTGTGTCGTCCGCCGAATCGGGCGCTGTGATGCCTTTTTCGAGCAGGTATGCCTCGTAAGCCCCGGCCCCGTGCTCTTCGATGAAGCGATGCTTCTCCACCGCGTGGGCCTGGTCATAGTCCAGGGTCATGGTGGCAAACAAGGCCGACCAGGCCGAGAGCATGAGCCCGGCTCCGAGGGCCGTGCAGACCATGCCCCACCGCTTCATGGATTTGGCCGAGATGGTCAGGCCCCAGGTGATGGCGGCGGTCCACAGGCCGTTGGCGAAGTGGAAGACCAAGGCGGTCACCCCGACCATATAGAGCACGGAAACAGCCACGCCGGCGATGGTGAACCCCTCGGTGGAGCCCTGCATGGCGGCGGCCAGGGTCGAGGCCGAGAAGTTATGGCTCCAGCGTGTGCCTTCTGGGACGAGCCATGACCAGCCCCAGCGGAGGGTGGCCACGTGGTAGACGATGAAGAAAATGCCGACGTAGCCGGTGATGCGTTGGAGGGTGTAGCGCCAGTTGTCCTGATAGGCGTACCGCTGGATGTTGGCCTTGCCCGTGGTGGCATAAAACACGCCAAGGATGCTGTGGAACGCGATGGACACCCACAGCACGATCTCGATGAGCAGCAGGTGGGGCACCTGCTCGTTGATGTACGAGACCTCGTGCTGGAAGTACTTGACGCCGCCCTCGGCCACGGACAAGCCATCGCCTTGGCCCCGAAGGGCGAAGCGGCCCCAGGCCAGGGACGAGTTGGTGGTCAGGTGGGCGATGAGGAACACGCCGATGGGCACGATGCCCGTAAGCGAATGGAGGCGGCGCAAGAGGAAGTAGCGCTGGGCCTGCGCGGGGGTGGGTGACGAGGGGTTCTCGGAAGCGGTTGCCACGCATTGGCTCCTATGGGCCTGTATCGAGAAGGGTTCGCTCGGGTGTTATCGGCACGGCCGACCGGGGACGTGAGCCGACGTTTTGATCGCGGGTTGAACTCCGATTATGAGCCCGAGATTCCTGGGCCCATGCCCATGCCGGGCTGTCCACCGCCCTGACCGATGTCGACCTGCTTGGCCCGGCCCTCTGCGATGGCCTTGCCGACGGCCTTGTTGACCTCGACGAACTGGAGGCGGAGTTCGTGGGCCGTCTGGGTGACGATCTCCTGCTCTTCCTCGTTGAGGTTGCCCTTGGTCTTTTCTTCGAGGGTGCCCAGCAGGTCGACATGGAACTTAGCCAGATCCATGGCGACCATGGCCCGACCGGTCTGGGGGTCCGGGAAGGCCCCCATGTAGAGCAGGGCCTGGGTAGCCAGAATCTGGACGATGCCCAGGATGTCGGCCGGGGGCAGGTCGCGCTCGGAGGCCTGCTCGGCCTTCTCATTGGCTTGGTCGGACAGCTTCTGGCGTTCGGCCTCGGCCTGGCTCTTCCAGTCGGAATCGATGATGAGCTTGGACTCGTTTTCCTGGTCGGCCACGATGCCTCCTTCCCTGGCTTGCGTCTGCCCCGCAGCAGCGGCCCCGGGGCGCGAGTATCCTCACTGGTGAGCGTAGGCGGAAGACCAGTGTTGGCCCTCGATTTTCGCAGCATGTGCGGGACATTGCGCACATTCGTGGTGGTAATGCTGGCCGCCGTCGCGGGCTGTACCGGACCACGGGGTGCGAGCCGGGGGAGCCTGCAGCCCTCGGACTTCTTGGCCGATACCCGGGCGACCACGCCACAGGCCGGGCTCGACGGGGCGTTCGCCAGCGGGGCTCGTGGCCGACCCGAACCCATCGATGCCTCTCGCTATGCGGCTGGGCCGGGGACGGTGCTGGTGCCCGCGCCGGTGGAAGCCGACGAGTTGGAGCCGGCCGGCCCGGGGATCGATCCCACGCCAGTGGAGGTTGGGAAGCCGGGCCTGGTGCTGTTCGACGTGAAGGTCGGCGAGGTGAACAACAAGCCGATCTTCGCGGCCGAGTTTCTGGACCCCATCGCCCAGCGACTCCGGGCACTGGCGTATGAAGACATAGCGCTGCCCGGCGGCGGCACGACGGCGCGTGTGGTTCCGCTCTCGCGATGGCAGCCCGAAGCGGCGGCGATCATTACCGAGCAGTTGCAGGCGTTCGTGGAGAACGAGCTCGTGATCGCCGAAGGGCTGGCGAGCTTCACGCCCGGCCAGCGGGCGGGCATCCGCACCTTCCTGGGCATCGTCCGCGGCAATCTGGAACGCCAGGCGGGTGGGAGCATCACGCGGGCGGTGCGCAACCTGGGCACGGGGCAAACGCTGGGCGAGTACCTGGAGGAAGCTCGCAACCGCGAGCTGATCGGTGCCTTCACGGACGGCGTGCAGCGCAGCATCGTGGTAACGCGCAGCGACGTGCAGCGGGCATACCTTCAGAGGTACGGCGACAACCGCAAGTCTTCGAGCATGACATTCCGGTGGATTCGCGTTCGTAAGGACGATGCGGAGGGTGCCGCTCGCGTGGCCGAGCGTTTGGCGCTGGGCGAGAAGTTCGCCCTGGTGGCGACCGACGAGGCCAACGGCTCGCGGCGCGGCGACGGCGGGCTGTGGCCGGCGATGAGCTTCACGGGGGAGTTCAAGGACGCGACCTTCTTCCCCAGCGATCCTGGAATCGACCAGGCCTTGCGAGGATTGACGCCCGGTGAGTGGGCGGGCCCGATCGAGGACGAACGCTCGACGCATTGGATCTTCCTCGAAGGCGTCGAGGTGGGCTACAAGACATGGGCCCAGGCGCAGAGCGAGCTGCGGCAGGAGTTGTACGCGAGTCGTTTCAACGACGCGATCCAGCGCGAAATGAAGCGGCTGTACGAAGAAGCTGGGCTTTCGGACCTGAACACGATGCGCAACGAGTTGCTCGTGGTGGCCACCGACTGGTTCCATCCGGGCGAATAGGAACGAAGCTACGGTGCGCACGGGGCGACGCGACAAGCTCGGACCCAGGGGCGAACGGGTCGCGGCCCGGTATCTGCGTCGCAAGGGATTCCGCGTGCTGGGGCGGAACCTGGAGACGCACTTCGGGGAGGCCGACCTGCTGTGCGAAACGCCCGGCGGGTGCATCGTGGTGGTCGAGGTGAAGGCACGGCGGTATCGGGAGCACACCCCGCCGCCCGAGGCCTCGGTGACGCTCACGAAGCGGCAGAGGCTGGCGCGAATCCTTGAGTTTCTCGTGAAAAAGAATGGCTGGGAGGCCCGGCCACGGCGCGTGGACGTGGTCGCGGTGGAGTTCCACGCGCGGACGTGGCTGCCGGCCAGGCCCATCGTGAAGCACTTCGAGAACGCCGTGCTGAAGGGCGGCGCGGCGCGTTAGCCGTTGGCGGTATTGGTCCCGGCGTCGGGCTTGAGGCCCGGCTCGAACCAGTCGCGCCGACCGGCCAGGCGGTCGCGGAACTGGGCCTCGGCCCGGCGTTCCTGGACGATGAGCAGGTCGAGTCGCAACGGCACGATGACGCTGAACATGGAGCCGCGGCCGGCATCGGAGACGAGTTGGATCTCGCATTGCAGCAAGCTGGCGAGTTCCTTGGCGATAGCCAGGCCCAGGCCGGTGCCGGCGTGCTCGCGCGTGCGGCTGGCGTCGACCTGGGTGAACTTCTCGAAGACGCGCTCCTGGTCTTCGGCCGAGATGCCCGGGCCGTTGTCGATGACGCTGATGCGCACGCGGTCTGTGCCGCTGGCGTCGGTGAGTCGCTCGGCGCGCAGCTCGACGCGCATGGGCCCGGTCGAGCCCGGTGCCCCGGTGAACTTGACGGCGTTGGACAGGAAGTTGAAGACGACCTGCTGGAGTTTTTTGGGATCGGTTTCGACCAGGGGCAGATCGGGCTCGAGTCGCAGGACGACCTCGATACCGCGACGCTGGGCCAGGGGGTCGACCAGGCCGCTCAAGGTCTCGCAGAGCGTGGGCATGCTGACGGCCTGGACGTGCAGCTCGAAGCGGCCGGCTTCGAGCTTGGCCATCTCGAGCAGGCCGTTGATCATCTCGAGGAGGTCCCGGCCGGCGGAATGGATGTATTGGAGGTATCGCAAGCGTTTGGCGCGTTTTTCGGGTGATTCCTCGACACCCTGCTCGCTGGCCTGGGCGATCTCGAGGAGCAGCTCGGCAAAGCCGTTGATGGAGTTGAGCGGGGTGCGCAGCTCGTGGCTGACATTGGCCAGAAAGTCGCTCTTGAGGCGGTTGGCCTCGAACAGGACCTTGTTGGCCTCGGCCAGCTCGCTGACGCGGCTTTCGAGGGCGCTGCCGGCGGCGCGGAGGCGTTGCTCGTTGGCCTGGAGGGTGCCGAGCATGCCGTTGAAGGCGCTGGCGAGTTCGTCGAACTCGTCGTGGGTGCTGACGTCGACGCGGTGGGCCAGGTCGCCCTCGCGCACGCGGTCGGCGGCGCGGCGGAGCACGTCGACGGGCTTGAGGATGATGCGATGCAGCAGGAGGTAGAACAGGCCAACCGCGACGGCCAGCACGGCGGCGCCGGCGTTGAACAAGTAGATCGCGTTGATGGCCATGAGCCAGGCGGCACCCTCGGCGGGGCGCTCGAGCAGGATGATGCCCAGCAGGGGCGACGCCGACTCGGGCCCATCGGCGTCGGTTGAGGGGCCTCGCACGGCGCGGGCGTAGCGCTCGGTGCGTTCGGCGCGAGTGAGGATCTGCCACTGGTACTGCCAGGTGTGGTCTCGCAGCTCGGCGCGTGGGGTGCCCGGTCGCTCGAACCGAGCCAGGGCGCGGCGGAGGAACGGGTTGGCGTCGGCGTGCTGGCGGGCGGTCTCGAGGTCGTGCCAGGTGGCGGTGATCCCAAGATGCTCGGTCGGTTGGCCGGGCGGTGGCGTGCCATCGCCGGCGGCCCGCCAGGTGTCGACCATGCGGCGGCTGAGCTGGAGCTCGCCGATGTTGACCAGGGTGCTCATGCGCAGCCACGCCACGCCCAGGGCGATGGCGATGATGAGCACCAGGGCGGCACCGAAGAGGACCAGGGCCTTATCGGCCAGCGCCATGCGGCGGATGCGGTCGAGGATGGCTCCGGCCAGCTTGAACATGGGGGCGGATGGTAGTTCGGCCCGAGGACGGAGCGCGTAGGATGACCGCCTATGCCCCGCGTGTACCTCGAAACCTTCGGATGCCAGATGAACGAGTTGGACAGCGAACTCGTGGCGGGCCGGCTGGCCCAGCTTGGCTATGCCCTGACGCGAGACGCCGACCAGGCCGACGTGGTGCTGTACAACACCTGCTCGGTGCGCGAGCAGGCCGAGCAGAAGGTGTGGAGCCGGCTGGGCGAGCTTCGGAAGACCAAGCAGGAGCGGCCCGGGCTGGTGGTGGGCGTTTTGGGGTGCATGGCCGAGCGTGACGGCGCCGACCTGATGAAGCGGATGCCGGTGGTCGACATCATGTGCGGGCCGGGCGAGCTCGACAAGCTGCCCGAGTTGCTCGACAACGCCGTGAGGACGCGCGCTTCCCTGAATGGGGATCAATCCGCGAGTCAGGCGGCGTTGCAGGGCAACACCAGCCGGCGAAGCGCGACGCTGGCGGCGGCCGAGGATCGGCTGGAGTTGCTCGATCTGTCGCGGGCGATCTCGCCGGTGGACGCCGAGGGGAGCCATCGCAGCGCGTATGTGCGGATCACGCGGGGGTGCAACAAGTTCTGCACATACTGCGTGGTGCCGTTCACGCGCGGAGCGGAGATTCACCGCCCGCCCGAGCACATCATCGACGAGTGCAAGCGGCTGGCCGACGCGGGCGTGGTCGAGGTGACGCTGCTGGGCCAGACGGTGAACCATTACCGCTTCGAGCACGGGGCGTCGGTCACCGTTGGTGGTGTCACGCAACCGCAGAAAGGTCGGACGTACAAGGGCAGTCACCACCGCGACGCCTTTGCGGGTGATCGCGTGACGACGTTCGCCGACCTGCTGCACCAGATCCATGAGCAGGTGCCGGGCATCAAGCGGCTGCGCTTCGTGACGAGTTACCCGCGAGACTTCGGCAATGACGTTCTGGAAGTGATGCGCGATAGCGAGCGCATCTGCCGCTACCTGCATGTGCCGGCCCAGAGCGGCAGCGACACGGTCTTGAAGCGCATGAACCGCGGATACACGGTGGGTGAGTACCTCGAGTTCCTCGACCGGGCACGCCAGTTCCTGCATCAGCCGGAAATCGGCCGGCCGCTCATGCTCAGTGGCGACATCATCGTGGGCTTCCCGGGCGAGACCGACGAGGACTATCAGGGCACGGTGCGGCTACTCGAACTCGCACGGTACAAGAACTGCTTCATCTTCAAGTATTCACCCAGGCCGGGCACCGTCGCGTTCGACAAGATCCCCGACGGCGTACCCGAAGCGGTCAAGCGCGAGCGGAATAACCATCTGCTTGCCGTGCAGTCTCGCATCGGTGAAGCCATCGGCCGCGAGCAAGTGGGCCAGACCTTCGACGTGCTGGTGGAAGGACTGAGCCAGCGGCAACTCAAGGCGTCGGGATTGAACCACACCGCGCGCAAACCGCGCACGATGGAGGTGACCATCGGCGGCTCGGCGGTCGCGAGGGCACCGGTACTCGAGGCTTCGATGGAGATCGCGGGGCAGGTCCAGGTGACCGGGCGCAGCGACGGCGACCTGATCATCCACTTCGAGGCGCGCGATACCGACCATGCGAGGTCGCTCGTGGGTCGCATCGTGCCGGTGGTGGTGGAGTCCGCCAGTGGTTTGTCGCTTGGCGGGCGGGTCCTATCTGGCTGATAGGGCGGTTTTGCACCTGTTTTTGATTTTTTTGCCGGATTTGTGGGGTTCTCCAAGCCCGGGGCCTAGTGTCCCGAAATCCTTCGTTGCGCACGCGCAGGGTCGCAAGGGATCGCTTGATCGCCGCGCTGTCGATGCGCTCCTAGGCATCGAGATTTCTTCGTGATAATGAGAACGGCAAACGAGAGGGGTGCCGCATGAAACAGGGCTTGCAGAGGCTCATGTCGAAGGACATGCCACAGGATTACGGCGATAACCCCACGGTGGTCCGCGAGACCGACAAGTACGTTGAAGAGTACGTCCACGGTTTCGTCGAAAAGTGGGACGATCTGATCGACTGGGACGAGCGGACCAAGACCGAGGGATCGTTTTTCATCGAGGAACTCCGCCGCCGGGGCGTCAAGCGCGTGCTCGACGTCGCGACGGGCACGGGCTTCCACTCGATCCAACTCATCGAAGCGGGCTTCGACGTCGTGAGCGTTGACGGCAGCCCGAACATGCTGGCCAAGGCGTTCGAGAACGGTCGGCGGCGCGGGCATGTGCTGCGGACTCGGCACGCTGACTGGCGCTGGCTGAACCGCGACGTGATGGGCCGTTTTGACGCGGTGATCTGCCTGGGGAACTCCTTCACGCACCTGTTCAGCGAGCGTGACCGACGCAAGGCGTTGGCCGAGTTCTACTCGGCCCTGGTCCACGACGGCGTGCTGGTGCTCGACCAGCGCAACTACGACGCGATCCTCGACCAGGGCTTCGAGAACGGCTTGGGAGGGGGACACAAGTTCTACTACTGCGGCGATCAAGTCTCGGCCGAGCCCGAGCACACTGACAAGGGGCTGTGTCGCTTCTGCTACAAGTTTCCCGACGGCTCGGCGTACCACCTGAACATGTTCCCGCTCCGCAAGAAGTACACGCGCCAGTTGCTCAGCGACGTGGGCTTCCAACGCATCGACACCTTCGGCGACTTCAAGGAGTCGTACAAGGAGAACGATCCCGACTTCTTCGTGCATGTGGCCGAGAAGCGGTACGACTCTTTGGAGGCCGACGAGAACTCGCCCGGGGACTTGACCAAATGACCAATACCACCACCACGCAGAAGGCCACCCAGACGGCGCGCGACTATTACAACAGTTCGGACGCCGATACGTTCTACGCCGAGGTCTGGGGCGGGCAGGACATCCACATCGGGCTGTACAAGGGCGAGCGGGAGCCCATCGCCGACGCCAGCCGGCGGACGGTGGATGACATCGCCGACCGTGTCGAGACGCACCTGCGCGATGGAGGCGACGGCGCGACGGTGCTCGACATCGGCGCTGGCTACGGCGGCGCGGCCCGGCGTCTCGTGGAGCGTTTTGGCTGCACGGTGGTCTGCCTGAATCTGGCCGAAGCCGAGAACGAACGGAATCGGGAACTGACGCAAAAGGCCGGCATGACGGACCAGATCGATGTCCTCGATGGGAGCTTCGAGGACATCCCGATGGAAGCCGGCTCGGCCGGCGTCGTGTGGTCGCAGGACGCGCTGCTGCACTCGGGCGATCGCCCGAAGGTGCTTCGTGAGGTCGATCGCGTGCTCAAGAGCGGCGGGCGGTTTGTCTTCACCGACCCCATGCGCAGCGACGACTGCCCCGAGGGCGTGCTCGACCCCATCCTGGCCCGAATCCACCTGAGCGATCTCGGCTCGCCGGGGTTCTATAAGAACCAGGCGAAGCAACTCGGCTGGAAGGACCACGGCTTCGAGAACAAGACCGACCAGCTCGTGCGGCACTACACCCGCGTGCTCGAAACCACCGAAGAACTGGCCCCGCGCCTCGAAGGCCGTGTGTCGGCGGAGTACATCGAGAAGATGAAGGCCGGCCTGAAGCACTGGATCGAGGGCGGTAAGGCCGGGCATCTGGCATGGGGCGTATTCCACTTCGAGAAGGCTTGAGCCGAACATGAACGATCAGATCGAGGCCGCCAAGACGCCGGCGGACACCATGCCCAGCGTCTCGCTGGGCCCGTACTTCACGATGCACCCGGTGGTGTTCCCGGTGGCCGCCAGCATCGTCATCGCGCTGGTGCTCGCGACGCTGCTGCTGCCCGGCGAAGGCGTGCAAGCGTTCTTCGACGGCGTGAAGGGCTGGATCGGCCTGCGCTTCGGCTGGTTGTACGTCGCGACGATGACGGCGCTGCTGGTGTTCGTGGCGTGGCTGGCGGCGAGTCGACTGGGCGCGATCAAACTCGGCAACGATGATGAGAAGCCTGAGTTTGGGCTCCTGAGCTGGTTCGCCATGCTCTTCAGCGCGGGCATGGGCATCGGGCTGGTGTTCTGGGCGGTGGCCGAGCCGGCCTGGCACTTCGCCGATCCGCCGCCGGGGGTCGCCGAGGGTCTGAATCCCTCGCGCGTGTAGATGGCAGTGACGATCATCCACTGCGGGATGCACGCTTGGGCGCTGTACGCCGCCGTCGGGCTCGGGCTTGCATACTTCGGCTTTCGCAAGAAGATGCCGCTGAGTTTTCGCTCGTTCCTGCACCCGATCTTCGGCGATCGCGTGTGGGGGCGGCTGGGCGACGCGGTGGACGTGCTGGCGATCATCGCGACGCTCACGGGCGTGGCGACGAGCCTGGGCATCGGCGCCCAGCAGGTCAACGCCGGGCTTGGCTTCTTGTTTGGTTTGCCGCAGGGCGTTGGCGTGCAAGTCGCGCTCATCGCGGGCATCACGGCGATCGCAACGGTCTCGGTGGTACTGGGGCTCAACGCGGGCATCCGGCGGCTCAGCGAGATCAATCTCGGCCTGGCGTTCGTCCTGCTCATCATGGTCGTCGTGGGCGGTGGCGTGGTCGCGTTCCTGGCCAGCACGGTCGAGAACACGGGCGCATACCTGCAACTGCTGCCGTTCAACTCGCTGCGCACCGGCGCAGGCGGAGCCGAGGGGGCCAACTGGCTGAACGGCTGGACGGTCTTCTACTGGGCGTGGTGGATCAGTTGGTCGCCCTTCGTGGGCCTGTTCATCGCGCGCATCAGCCGGGGAAGGACGATCCGCCAGTTCGTCACCGGCGTGGTGCTTGTGCCCACGCTGGTTGGCATCGTGTGGCTGAGCGCCTTCGGCGGGGCGACGCTGCGCCAGCACACGCAGCATGAGCGGTTGGCGACCGTCGCGCAAGCGGACACGACCGCATCGGAGTTGCCGACCTTCAGCGTGATCGCCGAGGGTGAGCAAGATGTACGCCAAGCCCAACTGACCACGCTGGAATATGTCACCGATCCGGGCGTCACTGTCGTCACGGAAGACGGTTCGGCCAATGTCGACACCACCGCCACCGCGTTGTTCGTGCTACTCGAGTCGATGTACGAGGCCAGGTGGATCGCGATGCTGGCCGCGGGCGTGGCCACGCTGTGCATCGTGCTGTTCTTCGTGACCAGCAGCGACTCGGCGTCGATGGTCATCGACATCATCGCCAGCGGCGGCAACCCCGACCCGCCCGTGGGCACACGCCTTTTCTGGGCCGTCAGCGAGGGGCTGGCCGCCAGCGTGCTGCTGTATGCCGGCGGGCTGGTGGCGTTGCAATCGGCGTCCATCGCGGCGGCGCTGCCGTTCACGGTGGTGCTGATCTTGGCGTGCGTGGGGCTGACGCGGGCGTTGCTTGCCGAGCCTCGAAAAGCAGCCTGAGCGACGCCGTTCGAGCGATGGCGCGATCGGGTGGTCGGCTCCGCGTTATGGATGCATCACTTCTCGCATCCACCCCAACACGCAAGGAAGAACACCATGACCCGCTCCGCCCATCGCGTCGGCACGCTCGCCCGCGCCGCCACCGTTTTCGCCATCGCCGGCCTGGCCCCCACCGCTCTGGTCCCAATCGCTCAAGCCCAGAACAACGACTGGATGGGCGGTGATGGCCAGTGGTTCGACAGCTTCCGGTGGCTCCAGGGCACCGTGCCCGCCTCGGACGAGACCGCCCGCCTGGGCAGCCGGCCCGACACCGCGGACGCCCTCGTGCTCATGGGCGGCCTTCTGACAACCTCGGTTGATCGCTTCGAAATCAGCAACGGCGTCACGCTGGACACCAACGGCACACGCCTGCGCACCCACAACCTTGTGGCGGCCTCGACCATCTCCGGCTCGGGCTCGCGCCTGCTCATCCGCCCCTCGGCCAGCGCGGGAACCGACGACTTCCGCTCGGCCATCAGCATCGGCGCCGGGGCCCGGGTCGAGCTCTTCGGCGGCGCGATCGCCCACGTCCAGGGCCAGTCGGGGCGCTAGCGCCCGCTGCGCGGCGTGGGCCCG
>CAYGTM010000009.1:0-17121 GCA_964352795.1 uncultured Phycisphaera sp. | reverse complement strand
CACGATCGTGCGTTCGGCCTTGCTCTGGTCCACAGAGTCGGCCAGGTCCTGCTGCACGTTCGGTGGCACCATGCGCATCTTGGCCGCATCGGCGTTCCCGCTCTCGAGCAGCACGCCAAGGGGGCGTTGGCTGTCGGGCAGGCGCAGCTCGGCGGGGGTCAGGCGCACCCACAGCACCACGCCCGCGGTCAGGGCCAGCGCGGCCAGCGCAACGGCCGAACGCCCGGCCAGCACGAAGCGCCGCCCGCGTTTGTTGAGGTAGCCTCGCCGGCTCTCGCAGCGGGCCAGCACGCGTTGCGTCAGGTCGACTTCGAGCCCGCTGTTCGACGCGCTCTGGCGCAGCATCGACACCGCTTCGTTCGTACGGCTGAACTCCTCGGCCAGCACATGGTCGTGTCGCAGCGCCTCGTGCAGGCGTCCCTTGCCCGCGCGATCGATCTCGCCGTCGAAGTACGCGTCGAGCAACTCGCGCGTGTTGGGGGCGTTGGTGTCGCCCATGCTCTTGCGGTCACTCGTCATCGATCCACCCCACGATCGACCCGTTGCGTTGATTCAGGATGCTCTGATTGAGATTGAGATTGGGCAGAACGCAGCGCCGCGCGATCGGCACGAACGGCCTCCAGCGCGACGCGAAGCTTGCGACGGCCACGGTGCAGGTGGCTCTTGACCGTGCCCGAAGGCATCAAAAAATGCTCGGCGATGCGCGCGATGGGCCAGTCGCACTGGTGGAACAGCACCACGATGTCGCGCTGCATCTCGGGCAGGCGTCCGAGGGCCTCGTCGAGATCGCTGCGCGTGCGCGAACGCTCCTCGTGGGCATCCAGGCCATGCTCGACCTCGCTCATGTCGCCGGCCGAGAAGGCCACCAGGTCGCTGTCGAACATCGGGGCGCACTTCTGCACCGCGTTGCAATGCAGCCGCTTGGCGATGGTGAACAGCCACGTCGAGAAGCGGAACCGCGTGTCGAAGCGGTGCAGGTTGGTCAGGGCCCGCACGAACGCCTCTTGCACCACGTCCTCGGCCACCTCGGGCCGCCCGCAGCGCCGGAGCATGAACGCATAGAGCGATGCCTGATGGGCCTGCACGAGCCCCTCGGCGGCCGAACGGCTGCCCGCCAGGGCGGCATGGATCAGGTCTTGTTCGCTTTGGCGGTCCATGGCTCTCTCACTATACCACAAGCCCGTCCCGGGGTTGCACCCCGGGACGGGCTTGAGTTCATGGGTTTCGACCAAAAATATCGGCTTGGAATGGCCGCGTAGGCCCGAGAACGCGCGATCAGGCCGCGTTCTTGCGACGCCGACGGCGAGGCCGGGCTTCGGCCCGCACATGGGCCTGCTCCACCAGGGCCTCGACCACGTCCAGGGGATCATCGCCCCACAGGTCGGCCCCGATTTCCTCGGCCAGCCCGTTGGCCCGGTTGAACACGCCACCGCCCACGGCGATCTGCATGGGCCGGTCGGGATATTCCTCGTGGATGCTGTCGATCAGGTCGCGGATGGCCGGCAGATCGTTCGCCCCCGAGGCGAAGAGCAGCAAGGCCGAAGGCCGGCGGGCCTTGATCTCGGCCAGCAGTTCGTCGTTGGGGATGCCCCCGCCGCCGAAGTGGGCCGTGAAGCCCTGGCTGACCAGCATATCGGTGGCCAACTGGCCCGCGAGGTCGTCCGAGTCCCTTGGCCCGCACACCACCACCACCCGGCGGCCGTTGCCAACCGGCGGGGTGATAAGGCCGGCGGTCTGATCGGCCAGCACGCGGAGCAGGCGCGTGGCGTAGTGATGGCTCAGCTTCGTGAGCTGGTCGCCGCGAAACAGCTTCTCCACCCTTTCATAAGTAGGCCAATACAACTCGGTGATCAGGTCGACGGCCGTATCGCCGGCCTCGAGGGCTCGCAGCACCACCTGCCGAGCCTCGACCCGATCCCCAGACACCAAGACATCAAAAAACCGTTCCCGAAGCGCGTCCGTGCACATCGTGCGTCCCCTGATTCCGGCCTGCCGCCCATGCGGAGGTCCATGCGTTGAACTACCCAGGGATCGGCGACCACCGCCGCCCGCAGGCGGGGCATTCATCGCCAGATGGCCGCGCACGAACGCAGGCATATGAAAAAACGTTGAGATGGAGATTCCTGCGCGGCAATCCCTGCGCGTGGAAGGTCCGCTTCAGGGCTTACGTCCGAAATAACACGCGCAAATACCGCCACTGAGAGATTGGACGCCAACTTCCTCAAGCCCGGCGGCTTCCATGAGGCCCAACACGCGGTCCCGCGTCAGGAAGGTCTCAACCGATCGGGGCAGGTAGCGATACGCCCCGGACTTATCGCCGCTGAGCCAGGTGGCCGTCCTGGGCATGATGACTTTCGTATAGAGGTCGTGCCCCCAGCGGACTGGCGCAAGGCGGGGGCGATCGAACTCCAGGATCACCAGCCGGCCGCCGGGCCTCAGCACGCGGGCAAACTGACCGATGGCCGCCTCGGGCCGCTGGACGTTGCGCAGGCCGAAGGCGATGGACACCACGTCGCAGCAGGCGTCGGCCAGGGGTAAGGCCATCGCGTCGCCTTCGATATAGACAAGTTTGCTGGAAGCATGGTCGAACAGTAGATTCTGTCTATGGCGAGCCCGCTCGAGCATGGCATGGGTGAAATCCACACCGATGACGGCCGAGGCCCCGGTCGCGGCGAAGGCCTCGGCCAGATCGCCCGTGCCGCAGGCCACGTCCACCACCACGTCGCCTGGCCTGACAGCTGCCTTTTTGACGGCGGCCTTCCGCCAGCGTTGGTCGAGCAGGAACGAATGCACCCGGTTGTTGAGGTCGTACGAGCCGGCGATGGCGGTGAACATCTGGCGAACGCGATCGGCTTTATCGGACTGTGCGTGCGGGTCCGTCAGGGTCTCGCCCGTCCAGGCGGGCGCGGTGGTGCCTCTGGGGTCTTCGGCCGACTCGGGTTTCACGGGTGTGCTTTGGCCCATACGCTCCAATAAGGATAGAACACGGGGCGGCATGGCCCCGCATCCAGAGGGAGGGTTTGGGTATGTCTGGTCTCAAGAAGGGAATGGCAACCATCGCGCTGGCGGCGGCCGCGGCACTCACGGGCTGCGCGACCGACCCCACCACGGGCGACAGGTTCTTCAGCATCTATACATGGGACCAGGAGACCGCCCTGGGCCTCGAGGCCGCCCCGTCGTTTACCCAGGAGTTTGGCGGGCCGCTGCCCAACGAGGCCGTGCGGGCGTATGTGACCGAGGTGGGTTCGTCGATGATCCCCCACGTCGAGGAGGGCGTGCCCGACGACCTGCCGTGGGAGTTCACGATCCTGAACTCCGACGTGATCAACGCGTTCGCGCTGCCGGGCGGGCAGGTGTTCATCACGCGCGGGCTGGCGTCGCAACTCGACAACGAGGCGCAGCTCGCGGGCGTGCTTGGGCATGAGATCGGGCATGTGGCCGCGCGCCATGGCAACCAGCAGATGAGCAAGTCGGTGGCGCTCCAGGGCGGGCTGGTGGCCAGCGCGCTGGTCATCGGGGCGGCCAGCGAGGACAGCGTGTTGCGGCAGTACGGCACCTATGGGCTTCCGGTGGCTCAGGTGGGCGGCCAGCTCGTGCTGCTGAGTTACGGGCGGGATGCCGAGTACCAGTCCGACGAGCTCGGCATGCGATACATGTCGAGGGCCGGCTACAAGCCCAGCGGCCAGCGCGGCGTCATGCAGAAGCTCGCCCAGCTCAGCTCGGGCGGCCAGCGCCCAGCCGCATGGCTCTCGACCCACCCCTTCCCCGAGGCCCGCATCGAGCGCATCAACGAGTTGCTGCGCGGCGAGTATGCGCAGGCCGAAGGCAGCCCCGATACATCGCTGCGGGCCGAGGCGTACCAGAGCCGTATGCTGCGAGCCTTGGCCGCGATGCCTCCCGCCCCACCGCCGCCGGTGGGCGAGGATGGTTCGGCCATGCTGCCCGACGCGGCGATCTGGTGCGCGTTATGCCTCGATGATCCGCGGGACATGACATTGGCATCACGGTGGTCGGGACGCGTTCGCGCGCACTGAGGCCGGCAACACTCACAAGCCACGCGCCGTCGCTTGCGTATAAAACCCTGATCCTACTGATCCATTTGATCCTCCTCATCGACAACTATGACTCGTTTACCTGGAACCTCGTCCAACGACTGGGCGAGGTTGCGATGGCGCGAGGCGTGGTCTTGGAGCCGAGCGTCGGCCTGCATGTCATCCGCAACGACGAGATCACACCCGACGAGGCAGCCGAACTCAAGCCCACCGGCATCGTCATCAGCCCGGGCCCATGCACGCCGGCCGAATCGGGCGTGTCCGCCGCCATCGTCGAGCGCTTCGCCGGCGTCGTGCCCATCCTGGGCGTGTGCCTGGGCTGCCAGGTGATGGCCCAGATGGATGGGCTCACCGTCACCCGACACGCCGTGCCCGTGCATGGCCGAACGAGCCTCGTGCGGCACGATGGTCTTGGCCTCTTCTCGAACCTGCCCAGCCCGATGGAAGCCGCCAGGTACCACTCGCTGGTGGTCCAGGCCGCCGACATCCAGCCGCCCAGCCCCGACCGCGACGGCTGGGCCGTGACCGCCTGGACCGACGAGCCCACGCCCGCTCGCGGCACGCGGCGGGTGGTCATGGGCCTGCGTCGGATCTGGGCCGACCCGGCCAAAGCCCCGCTCGAGGGCGTGCAGTTCCACCCGGAGAGTTATCTGACCCCCCAGGGCTCGGCTCTGCTCAGCAACTTCTTGAGCATGATCGATCAATACCAGGCCAGCCGATCGACGGCCGTCGTTTCGCCGATGGAATAGTGGGAACAAACCCGGTTTCGCAAGGTATACTCCCAGTGGTGACCCCGATCCGCGCCATCGCGCTGCTGGTTTCCTTGGCCGTTCTTTTGGCCGGGCCGGTGTCGTCGTTGGCGGGCTTGATCAGTGACCAGTGCTGCCGCTCGCTCTCGACTGTTCAGATCGACGATGCCTCCGCCGACTCCTGCTGCGATTCGCAAGCCGAAGATTCCGATGATCGCGCCCCAGGCCAGGACAACGACGACCGGCAGTGCCCAGGAGACTGCGACTGCTGCGTCTCGTGCTCGGCGATGGGCAAACCGATCCCGTTGAATCGCCTCTCGGCGAGCCTCCACCTGCCCGATCGCCAGCCCGGTGCCTTCGCATCGGCCGAGCCCCAGAGCCACGCGATCGAGGCCCACTTCTCGCTGCTGCGTCCGCCGCGACGCTGAGCGTTGGCACCCATGTGGCGCGCCCGTCGTGTTGATGGTGCGCGCGCTGGTCCATGCGCACCCTCAGCCGCGGAGTTCCCGCCATGCCATCAAAAGCACTCTTTGGGCGCATCCCGCCCTCGACGGCCGTGGCCGCGGGCGTCGCCATCGTTCTCACCGGCATCCTCGTCTGGACCGCCGGCGACAGCTTCACGCCGGCCACTCCCGTGCGCGTGGCGCCCGTCGTGTTCGAGGGGTCCGCCGCCGATCCGCAAGAAGCGGGCGAGCAGGATCGACAGCCCGCCGGCCAAGCCATCCAAGCGCCCGGCTGGCTCGAGGCGGCCCCGTACTACACCGCCGCCACCGCGCTGACCGACGGCGTGGTGGCGGAGGTGCTGGTGCTCGAGGGCCAGACCGTCGAGAAGGGCCAGCCCGTCGCACGGCTCGTGCCCGACGATGCCCAAATCTCCTTGGCGGCGGCCCAGGCCGATCTTGCTTCCGCCCAGGCCGAACACGCCGTCGCGCGGGCCAATCTCCGTGCTGCCCAGACCGACTGGGCCAATCCCGTCGAACGCGAGCGGGCCGTGGCTGCCACCGAGGCCCAACTCGCTGAAACCCAGGCCCAGCTCGCCCAACTCCCGGCCGTCATCGAGGCCCAGCGTGCGATGGTCAAGCAACTCGAGGCCGAACTCGATCGGGCCAGCCGGGCCGAGCGAAGCGGGGCGGCCAACGAGCTCGAGGTCATCGTGCTGACCCAGCGCGTGGCCGGGCAGGCCGCCACGGTCACCGCCACCGAGCAACGCCGGGGCATCCTCGAAGCCCAGCGTGATCGGCTGGGTGCCGAAGCGCGCGCGGCCGAGCGAAACTTCGAGCTGCGCATCAACGAGAAGCAGAATCTCGACCTGGCCCAAGCCATGGAACAACGGGCCGCGGCCGCCGTCGCCATGGCCCAGGCCAATCTCGACGAAGCCCAACTGCGCGTCGACCGCCTGACCATCATCGCGCCCATCACCGGGGCCGTGCAACGCCGCCTCAAAGCGCCGGGCGACAAGGCCCGGCTGGCGATGGACGACCCGCACTCGGCCCACATCGTCCACCTGTACGACCCCGCGAAGCTCCAGGTCCGCGTGGACGTGCCACTCGCCGACGCGCGACACATGTTCGTGGGCCAGCCGTGCGAAGTCATCGTCGAGGTGCTGCCCGACCAGACCTTCCAGGGCGTGGTCGATCGCATTACATACGAGGCCGACCTCCAGAAGAACACGCTGCAAGCGAAGGTCCGCGTCATCGATCCCTCACCCCTGCTGCGACCAGAAATGCTCACGCGCGTGAAGTTTCTGCCACGCGGCGGGAGCGGCGGCGAAGCCCCCGAACTGGGCGACACCACCATGCTCGTGCCCACCGGTGCCATCGACAACGGCCGCGTCTGGGTCGTGCGCAACCGGCGTGGCGACACGGGCAAGGCCTTCCCCCAGGGTGTCGAAGTACTCGAAGAGCAGGGCGAATGGGCCCGAGTGCGCGGCGAGTTGCGATCGGGAGACCTGCTCGCGCTCAACACCACCAACCTCAACGAAGGCGCCCGCGTGCGCATTTCTACAGACAGCAAGGACGGCGACCAATGACATTGATCAAGTGCAAACAACTCACCCGCGAGTTCAAGAAGGGCGACGAGATCATCCGACCCCTCGACGGGCTCGACCTCGAAGTCCCCGCCGGCGAGTTCATGGCCCTCATGGGCCCCAGCGGCAGCGGCAAGACCACGCTGCTGAATCTCATCGCCGGCATCGACAAGCCAACCAGCGGGAAGCTTATCATCGACGGCGTGAACATCGCCGACCTTTCTCGCAATAAACTCGCAGCCTGGCGCTCCGAGAACGTGGGCTACGTCTTCCAGCTCTACAACCTCGTGCCCGTCCTGACGGCCTTCGAGAACGTCGAGCTGCCCATGCTCTTGCACAAGCTCCCGCGCCCCGAACGCCGCAAGCGCGTGCAGCAAGCCCTCGAAGACGTGGGCATCGCCGACCGGGCCGAGCACTTCCCGCGCCAGCTCTCGGGCGGGCAGGAGCAGCGCGTGGCCATCGCGCGTGCCATCGTCACCGACCCGACCATCCTCGTGGCCGACGAGCCCACGGGCGACCTGGACAAGACGTCGGCCCGATCGATCATGGAACTGCTCAGCAGGCTCAATCAGGAACAAGGCAAGACCATCGTGATGGTCACACACGACCCGCACACCACCGAATACGCCACGCGCACGCTGCACCTGGACACGGGCAAGCTCGCCCGTGACCACGCCCACCAGCAGGAAGAAGCCCTCGCATGAACCCGCTCAAGTTCGTCCCCTACATCGCCAAGCAAGCCTGGCGCCACCGCGTGCGCTCGGGCCTCACGCTTGTGGGCATCGCCATCGCCATGTTCCTGTTCACCGCCGTCCAGGCCATGCGCCACGGCGTCGAGGTCGCCACCACCGCGACGGCCAACGACACCACGCTGGTCGTGTATCGCAAGGACCGCTTCTGCCCGGTCACCAGCGAGCTGCCGCAAGATTACCAGCGCCGCATCGAGCAAGTCCCTGGCGTCGTCAGCGCCACGCCCATGAAGGTCGTGGTCAGCAACTGCCGCACGAGCCTGGATGTCGTCACCTTTCGCGGCGTGCCGAAGGACGAGTTCATCCGCGACCACGCCAAGCGCTTCACGGTCATCGACGGCAGCCTCGAAGACTGGAAACGCCGAACCGATGCGGCCCTTCTTGGCGAAACCCTCGCCACCCGCCGCGGCCTGAAGGCCGGCCAGACCTTCGACGCCGCGGGCATCACCGCGTACGTCGCGGGCGTCATCCGTTCGAAGGATCCGCAAGACCACAACGTCGCGTACACCGCGCTCGAGTTCGTGCAACTCGCCGGCCGGGATCAACTCGGCATCGTGACACAGTTCAACGTGAAGGTGCAAGACGCCAGCTTCCTGGAGCCCGTCGCCGAGGCCATCGACACCGAGTTCGCGCGAGCGCAAGATCCGACGCAGACCTTCGGCGAGAAGGCCTTCGTCGCGCGCATCGCCGACGACATCGTCGAGCTGGTGGGCTTCGCCAACTGGCTTGGCATCGGCGCGCTCATTGCCGTCCTGGCGCTGGTGGGCAATGCCATCATCCTCAGCGTCCAGAGCCGCATCGCCGAGCACGCCGTGCTGCAAACCCTTGGCTTCAACGGCCGTTTGGTCGCCTTGCTCATCGTGGCCGAGGGCGTGCTGATCTCGCTCATCGGCGGCGTGCTGGGCGCGGCGGTCGCCATGCTCGTGGCCCGCTTCGGCAGCTTCGCGCTCTCGGTCGAGGGCCAATCCATCCCCATCACCGCGAGCTGGCAGCTTCTCGCCGTCGGCGTGCTCGTGTGTGTCTCGCTGGGCGTGCTGGCGGGGCTCGTTCCCGCGTGGCAGGCGTCACGCCGCGAGATCGCCACCTGCTTCCGGGCCGTGTAAGAAAGGAAGCCGATGCGTCTACGACAACTCCCGTTCGAGTACGCCTACCGAAACCTCGGCCGCAGCCGCGTGCGCATGGTCGCCAGCATCATCGGCGCCACGCTCGTGGTGCTGCTGGTGCTGTCGGCCGCCGGTTTCGTGCGCGGCATGCAACTGACCTTGACCCAGGGCAAGGGCCTGCATGAGAACGTCATCATCATGAGCACCGGCAGCGAGGAAGCCCTCGAGCGCAGCCAGATCGACGCCTCCACCGCGGGCCAGGCCGTCGCCAGCATTCCCGGTCTGGTCGAGCGCGGCGGGGTGGTCTATGCCTCGCCCGAGATCAACATCGCCCTGCCCGTCAACGCCGACGCCGCCGACACGACCCCACGCCAGGCCGTCATCCGCGGCGTGCGTCCGGTGGCGTTCCTGGTGCATAGCGAGGTCGAGATCATCGAAGGCCGCCAGCCCCGCGCGGGCCAGGACGAGATCATCGTCGGCTCCCTGGCCGCCACGCGCCTGGGCCTGCCCGAAGCGCGCGTCACCGTCGGCGAGACCCTGCGCTTCGACAACCGAGATTGGACCATCGTCGGCAAGTTCCGCGCACCCAACACCGTGATGGACGCCGAGATCTGGATGCCCATCATCGATTTGCAAGTGGCCACCAAGCGCGAGGCCACGCTGTCGGCCGTCGTGGTGAGCCTCGACACCGCGCGATTCTCCGACGTGGACCTGTTCTCCAAAGGGCGACTCGACCTGGAGATCACGGCCATGCGCGAAGCCGACTATTACGCCTCCATCGCCGCCTTCTATCGCCCGATCCGCATCATGGTCATCGTCACCGCCTCGCTCATCGCGCTCGGCGGCTTGCTGGGCGGGCTCAACACCATGTACGCGTCCTTCGCCGCCCGCGTGCGCGAGATCGGCACGCTCCAAGCCTTCGGCTTCACGCGCCTGGCCATCGTCACGAGCCTGAGCGAAGAATCGCTGTTCGCCGCCGCCATCGGCACCATCTTGGGTGCCGTCCTGGGCCTTGCGCTGCTCGATGGCCTGGCCGTCAAGTTCTCGATGGGCGCGTTCGCGCTCACGCTCGACCCACCCGTCATGCTCGCTGGCATCATCGGCGGCGTGCTCGTGGGCCTCGTGGGCGCCGTCCCGCCGGCGATTCGTTGCTTGAGATTGCCCATTCCCCAAGCCCTCAAGATGCACTGAGTACCATCCACGCAGAAGTTCACACAAGGAGACTCCCCATGAACACCGCCGCACGCACCATCGTCCTCGCTTCCATCACGGCCTTCGCCCTGGGTTCGGCTGGCTGCGAAAAGAAAACCACGACCACCACGAGCGGTTCGCCCACCAGCGCCGCCTGGCGGCTTGCCTCCATGCCCGCCGATGCCACGGGCGTCAAACAAGCCAAGGACACCGCCGCCGAGGGCGACACCGTCACCGTGCGCGGCATCATCGGCGGTCGCATGGACGCGATCAACAAGGACTCGGCCTTCTTCGTGATGGTCGATCCGGGCGTCCACAACGAGTGCGTTGGCGACGACGACCATTGCAGCACGCCTTGGGACTACTGCTGCGCGTCGCCCGAAGAGGTCAAGGCCGGTAGCGCCACCGTGCAACTCGTGGACGCCGACGGCAACATGCTCGAGTTCGACCTCACGGCCCAGGGCATCAAGCCGCTCGACGAGGTGATCGTCGTCGGTACCGTCGCCGCCCGGCCCACGCCGCAGGTGCTCACCATTCGCGCCACCGGGCTGCACCGCGTGGGCCAGTAGGCCATAATGCTCCATGGCCGACGCGAAGAAGATCACATCCGCCCTCGAAGAACTGCACGCCCGCTATAAAGACCTCGACGAGGGCGCGCTGGCCGACTACATCCCCGAGTTGGCCAATGTCGATCCCGCGCTGTTCTCCGTCGCCGTCGCCACCGTCGACGGCGACGTGTGCTCGGTGGGCGACGACGACACGCCCTTCACCATCCAGAGCGCGTCCAAGCCCTTTACCTATGGCCACGCCCTGGGTTTGCACGGCCGCGGGCGCGTGCTGGGCCGCGTGGGCGTCGAGCCCACGGGTGACGCATTCAACTCCATCATCAAGCTCGACGCGGCCAACCGCCCGCACAACCCGTGCGTCAACAGCGGCGCCATCGCCGTCACAAGCCTCTTGCGAGAACTGGACGCCACCGCCAGCGTCAAGCAACTGCTCGACAGCTTCAACCGCTTCGCCGGCCGCAGGCTCAATGTCGACCTGCCAGTCTTCACCAGCGAACGCACGCACGGCCACCGCAACCGCGCCATCGCCCACCTCATGCTGCACTTCGGCATGATCGAGGGCGACGTGGACGCCATCCTCGACCTCTACTTCCAGCAGTGCGCCATCCAGGTGACGTGCCGGGATCTGGCCGTCATGGCCGGTACGCTGGCCAACGGCGGCATCAACCCCATCACCAACGAGCGCGCCATCGACGGCGCCTACGTCCGAGACGTGCTCACCGTCATGCAGAGCTGCGGCATGTACGATTACTCGGGCCAGTGGGCCTACACCGTGGGCCTGCCCGCCAAGAGCGGCATCTCGGGCGGTATCTTCGCCGTGGTCCCCGGCCGTCTGGGCATCGCCTGCTACTCGCCCAGGGTCGATCTTCACGGCCACAGCGTGCGCGGCCTGCGCGTGTTCGAGGACCTCTCGCACGACTTTGGCTTGCACCTGTTCGAGGTCGGCCCGCGTGACGGCTCGAACGCCGTCGACACCATGTTCGAGAAGCGATCACGAGCGGCCCAGCCCGCCACCGTCGCCTTGCCCGAAAGCCCAACGGCATACACGCCCGATCGCGGGCGTGCTCCGGAACACTCAGAGTAGTTCAAGGGCCGAAAACGGGCGTGTTCAGCTCGCCTCGGCCCGCGGGTGCGCCTTGTCGTACGCCTCGCGCAGCCGTTGCCCGCTCAGGTGCGTATACACCTGCGTCGTGCTCAGCGACTGGTGGCCAAGCAACGCCTGCACGGCCCGCAAATCGGCACCGTTGTCCAGCAGGTGCGTGGCGAAGGTATGCCGCAAGGTGTGCGGGCTGATCGTCGAATCGAGCCCGACCAACCCCAGGTATTTATCCAACTTGCGGCGCACCGAGCGGCTGCTCAGGCGCTTGCCGTGCTTGTTGATGAACAGCGGGGTCTTGTCGGCCTCGCCCTTGAGGATGTTGGCGAAGCGGGGATCGGTGCGCAGCCGCTCGACGTAGCGGGCCATGGTTTCCATCGCCCGCTTGCCCAGGGGCACCAAGCGGTCCTTGTTGCCCTTGCCCTTCACGCGGATCACCTTCTGCTCGAAGTCCACGTCGGCAAAGCACAACCCCACCAACTCGCTCACGCGCAGGCCGGTCGAGTACAGCGTTTGCAGGATGGCACGGTCGCGCGTGCCCAGCACGTCCTTCTCGTCGGGAGCGCTCAGCAGCTGCTCGACCTGCTCGATGGTGATGGCCTTGGGCAGACGCTTGGTCTGGCGAGGCGTGCGGATGGCCACCATCGGGTTGCTCGTGGCCACCTTGCCCCGCAAGGCCCACTTGAAGAACGAACGCAGCGTGGCGATCTTGCGCGCCAGCGTCGCCGCCGAGTATTGGTGGCTGTCCAGATGCCCCAGGAACTGGCGGATCAACTCGCTGTCGGCCTCGCATATCGCGTCGGTCAGCGTCGGGCCTTTGCCCTGCTGCCCGGCCAGACGGCGATCGAACGCCGCCTGCTCGGCCGCCCCGTCGGGCTGCGTCTTGAGGTGCTCCACCAGGAACTCGACGAACTGCTTCAGGTCGGCCCCATAGCACCGGGCGGTGTACGGGCTGAACTGACGCTCGTCGGTCAGGTAGCGGCTGAAAGCGTCCGTGAGCGGCAATGCCGTCATATCTGCACTCCTTCGAGAGGCCCACTGCGGGCCCCCGTCGGCGTTCAAGCGAGGTCCGACTCGCACGCCCCGACACTAGAGATATCGGCCAGTTTCGACGGCGGGTTTCCTCCACGCCAATGTTTCTGGACGATATTTTGTTCCATGCTTATTTGGGTTATCCCCCGCCAGCGCCCTCCGACGGGCCACCCGTGGCCCGATCCCGCGCCAATCGCACCCATTCACGCTGCAACAGCAGCCCGAGAGCCTCAAAAGTCACGAAGCGTTCGTACTCGGGCGTGCTCTTCAGATATCGCTCCCAACCCAGCGAACTGACAGTTTCGGTGCGACCCGCGGCGTACCGACGAACCCGCATCTTCACGTCGTGGTCACGCCCATCGAGCACCAGCATCACCGAACTGGCCGGCCCGCGACCACCGGCCTGCTGCGTGCCGAAATAGTCATACTCGGTCGGCTGCTCGCGGAGCTGCCGCGGATCGATGTCCAGCTCCGCCGCGCTAGCGTGCTCCAACGCCCCGGGCCTGGCGTACAACGCCAGAGCCACGCCCACGATGGGCTCGTACGGGTCGTACGCCGTCAGACTGCCCACGATGACCCCGTCGGCCCCCAGCGTGCGAGCCAAGCGGTCGAGATCCGCGGGCGTCTCCGGCCGCGCCATGCCCATCGCCGCCATCGCGTCCAGCGTGCGATTGAGCGGCAACGCCCGCAGCCCGCGAGCCTGCGTGATGGTCGCCACCAGCGTGTCGCTGAACGCCAGCGGGTCCACCGCCGTCGTCCCGCTCTCGTTCCGCAACGGCACCACCGCCCACACAGGCTCGGCGGGCGTGCTCGCATACGGCGAGATCAACTGCTGCGGCGGCCGCAACGGATCCGGCCTCGCGCACCCCGCAACAAGCACGCACAGGGCCAACGCCCAACCGAGCCTCGTGCGTAAGCACGCGGACCAACGCGGGAATGGCAATGGGCAATGGGCAATAGGCAATGAGCCGGAGTGGAGAAGTCGGCTGCCACGGCTTGCCCGTCTTCGGCAAGCCGTGCTCCGAGCGTGCGCGTCACGAAGACACGGCTTACGAAGACGACAAGCCGTGGCACTGGACATATCTGCTCCGCCCCATTGCCCATTGCCCAATGCCCATTGCCCTCTTCCCATCTCCCATTGTTGCACCAAAACACAACGCCCGGAGTTACCGGGCGTTGAATAGGCTTCGGTTAGGTTTCGAGCCTTAGCGGCCGTCGGGCACGCCGGTGTAGGTCGGGCCCTGCCCGGTGGGGTTGGCCAGGTCGGGGTCGATGCCCGTGGCGGCCAGGATGGCGTTGTTGGCGCTCATCGACCAGATATTGTCCACGCCACCGCGATCGGAGATGTAGAAGATCTGGTTGCTCGGGCCCCAGGCGGGCATCAGGTTCACCGCGTTGTCGTCGGTCAGTTCGACCAAGGCGGTGCCGTCCTGGGCCACCATCCACAGTTGGGCCGAACTCGGGCGGGTCTCTTCCATCTGGGCCCACTGCGTGGGGTTGGGCACCGTGGCAAAGCTGATCCACTTGCCGTCGCGGCTCCACGCGGGGTTGATGCACGCCGCGTAGGGGCTCGAGGCCACCTGCGTCAGATTGCTGGCGTTGAAGCCGCTGAAGTCCAGGCTCCACACCGTGAAGGCGCGATCGCCGCGCTCCTTGCTCTGCTGGAACAAGATGCGCTCGCCGTTGCCGTTGGCGCTGTTCCCGGTCACGGGCGACCACTGGGGGAACAAGCCGTAGGTCAGGAACTTGCTCACGCCCGGGTTGCTCACGTCGGTCACCCAGATTTCCCACTTGCCGCTCACCTCGCCCAGGCGGCTGAACGACAGGTACTTTCCGTCGGGCGACCAGGTGGGGTGCAACTCGTGGCTGCTCTCGGTGGTGATCTGCACGGCCTTGCCACCCGTGGTGGGCATCACGAACAGGTCCCAGTTGCCCGCACGATTGCTGGCAAACGCCACGCGGTTGCCGTCGGGGCTGAACTTGGGCATCACGTCGTTGCCCTCGCTCTTGGTCAGGCGCGTGATCACGCGGCTGTCCACCGGCTTGATGAAGATGTCGCTCGTCAAGCTGTGCTGCGTGCTGGCGAACGTAATGAAGCGGCCGTCTGGCGACACGTCGGGATCGAAGTCGGCACCCTCGACGCTGAAGCTGATCTGGGCCAGGTTATTGCCGCCGATGCGATCGGGGTCGAGCGCCACCAGCCCGGCGTTGTCGGTGAACACCTCACCATAGAAGCCATGCACCGCGTCGGTGGGCTGAAACTGCGCGGGCGTCTTGGGGCTCAGGCTCAGACGCTCGCCGGCCTGCGGGGCCATCCCCGTGCGCTGGAAGCCCTGCGCGTCGTCGGCGGTCAGGCCCACGGCGTACGGATCCAGCGGCGTGGCCGTCGAGGGAGCGCGCTGCTTGCCATAGCCGTTACTGGTCACGGGCTGGCGATAGGTGTGCGGGCCGGTATACCCACGCTGGCCCTGCTCGCCGCTGCCGATCACCGGGCCCGTGCCGCTCGAAGTGGTGCAGGCGGTGCTCAGGCCGGCCACGGCGATCAGCGCCGCAGCGGCCAGGACGGTCGTGTTCATGCTGTTGTTCGTCATTCGTCGAGTCTCCATCCCTGGTTCACGGATCCCGTGGACATCAATGCATCGGGCCAACCGGCCCACCCCGCGCCCACGGCACACGCCGCGGAAGGGCAGCTTTTGGATGCGGTGGCCGGCCCAACTTGGGTCCGATCGCACCGCCCATGCCGGTTGTTTCGGCCCTCCACGACCACGACTGAAACCAAAGCCAACCAATGGCAACCAGAAATAGCGCATCGCATTCAAGCCCTATCCAGGGCACAGGGTTATGGGCCCACACCTCTCACCCACTCTTCTTCTGCCCAAAACAAAACCCGCGCTCTCGCACGGGCCTTCCACCACGGCTCCACAATCGTTCCCGATCCCTACCGCCTGCTCTCCGGGTCGTGGCTGTCCGCCGACCGCCCGACGATCGCGGGCGTCTCGCCCCGCCGAACCCAGGGCACCTCGTGGCGCTCATCGGTGTGCGTCAGGTGCTCCAGGTAATGCCGGAGCTGTGGTTCGGCGAATCTCTGTAAAAACGCGGGCGAAGCCGAGCGGTTGATGGTGATGATGCGATCGACGACCTGCTCCCGGGTCAATCGCGTTGAAGTGCCAGGCGAGTGGACCTCCGCCATCTCGCACGACTCGGGCCTCACAGCCAGGTCGCGCATCGATTCATCTCCAGTTTTTCCACAACCAGCACGACAGGCCGGTTATGGGGCCGGCTGGTTTCGGCCCTTCCCACGCGCGCCAATCACATTTTGACGCCCGCCAAACGCCCCCGCCGCTCGCATAAACTCGTCCATGCTCCTCTTCGGCCCAAGGTCTGGTGGTGGTTGGCTGCTCCGTTCACAAGGGGCTGAGCTTCGCTGGCCCGTCTGGGCCGGCAATATTTTTTCCGACGCCCCCACCCTTGAACCCGGCCAGACCACGATCGCCTGGACCGGCTGGTTCGACCCCCACGCCCTCCCCGATTCGGGGGTCTTCCACCACGATCCGCGCACCTGGACGGCCCAAGGCTGGGAAACCCTCGAAACAAGACTGGCCGAACTCCTGCCGAAGTTCGAGGCCAAGGGTGCCCGCCTGCTCCTTCGCCCCCACGTTCGCCACGTCATCTCCGATGCCCCATCGGTTCGTCGTGTTCTGGGCCTGTTCGATACGCCGGCCTTGGGCATCCTCTTCGAGCCCGCCGCCATGCTGACCGCCGGCATGGCCGACGATGCCCGCGACCACCTCACCCGGCTGCTCGAGGCCCTGGCCCACCACCCGCGCGTCGCCGCCGTCCTGCTCACCGGGGCCGAACGGCCCGCATTGGGCGAACCTGACCCGCAGCACGACGACATCCTCGTACCGGCGCCGCTCACCCGCGGTGCGCTGGGCTACCACGATCTCTTGGCCGTCCTCAAGAACCACGGCCCGTTCCAGCGCCCGCTCGCGTTGTATGACGAGGACCTACACGCCCAGCTCGACATGCTCCGCGAAGCCGGCGTCCTACCCTGCCAGCCCGCCGAAGCCTGATCCGAAAGGGAGCCGCAATGCCCGACGCGCCCACGCTCGACCATCCCAACTTCAAGGCCATCAAGGCCGCCTTCCCCAGCGCCATACTCGGCGGCACCGAGTTCCGCGGGCAGTCCTCCCTCATCGTGCAGCCCAAGGATCTGCACGCCGTCATGGCCTTCCTCAAGGACACCCGCGGCTACGACTTCCTCTCAGACGTCACCGCCGTCGATTACCTCAACTACCCCGCCGACATGCCCGGCCGCTTCGCCGTCGTATATAACATGGTCAACACGACCACCGAAGACCGCTTCTTCGTGAAAACCTACGTCGACCCCACCCTGCCCACCGACGGCATCGAAGAAGACCCCGGCCTCTACGTCGACAGCGTCACCGACCTCTGGCCCGGAGCCGAATGGCCCGAGCGCGAGGTGTTCGACATGTACGGCATCCGCTTCCACAACCACCCCGACCTGCGCCGCATCCTGACCTGGGAGGCCTACCC
>CAYGTM010000008.1:0-17988 GCA_964352795.1 uncultured Phycisphaera sp. | reverse complement strand
ACATCGTGGGCGTCGGCTACTACGGCCCGAGGACCTTCCCACCCGTCGCCTTCTACCTCGAAGCCACGGGCACCTCTTGCCGCGCCGACCTCGATGGTGACGGATCGCTGACCATCTTCGACTTCCTCGCGTTCCAGAACCTCTTCGACGCGGGCGATCTGGCCGCCGACTTCGACGGCGATGGTTCGCTCACCATCTTCGACTTCCTGGCGTTCAGCAACGCCTTCGACACGGGGTGTCCGTAAGGAACGCCTCAGGGTGTCTCGATCCGCAGCATCCGCCGGATCTCGTCGGTCTTGAAGCCCAGCAGCATCGGCCGCCGGACACCCGGCAGGGCGATCACGTCGTAGAGCTCGCGCACGATGCCTTCCAGCCGCAGCCAGTGGTCGGTGGTGCCGGTTTCGAGATTCACCACGTGCAGCGCGCACCGGGCGTCGGCGTCCTTGGCCTTCAGGTTGTCTTGCAGGGGCAGGCCCTCGAAGGTCCGGTTCTCACGCGCCGCCGAGAGCCCGACGACGGCGTGCCCGCCCACGAACGTCATGCCGCGCGCGAACCCGGGGCAAAAGGCCACCTCCTCGAACGCCCTGCTCTCGATGTCGACATACCCCAGGAACCCGGTTCCCGCGTTCACCAGCCACACCTTGCCCGGGTGCTCGGGATGCACGCGCGGCGAGTGCGGCATGCTCAGCCCTTCGGCCACGATCTCGCTCGTCCGCACGTCGATCAGCACCCCGCCGCCATGCCGCCGATCTCGCCAGCCGTCGGCCACGTCGCTCCGACTGACCGCGGTGGCATACACCGGCTCGCCCGTCACCGGGTCGGCGGCCAGCCCATTCAGGTGGCACCGGTCCTCGCCAACCGGTGCCTCCAGTGGCGCGCTGATGAACGGCGGCGTCCACACGGGCTTGAAGCTGTGTGTCTCGCTCACCGTTGCCAGGCAGTTGAAGGCCGTCACGCAGAACACCGGCGGCTTGCCCTGCGGCACCACGATGTCGTGGACGTCAACATCGCCGGTCGTGTAGCCCATCGTGGGCACATACAGCGCGTCGTAGCCATCGGGCGTGGCCTGGCCCGTGGGTACATAGTTCTCCAACCGCCAGAGTTGGTAGAGCGAGGCCATCCAGAGCGTTTGCCCGTCGGCCGAGGCGTGCAGACCCATGCATCGGTTGAACGTGCGTTCGTACACGCTCAGCCGCCCGTTGGGCTGCACGCCCACGAGGAACAGCTTGCCGGCCTGGTAGGTGCTCAGGCCCAGGCTGACATCCTGCCCGAGCATCCACTCGATCATGTGCCTCGAGGCGGTGATGGCCAGTTCGGGGGTTTCCGGGGCTGTTGGGCTGGTGTCCATGCCCCAGCATATCGCCCCAGGTTCCCAGCCGCGATGCGGGGAACCCTCAAGACCACTCCGGCATCGACCGATAGGCACTGCGGACCATCGCTCACCGCGAGACCATCGCCATGCCACCAGCACCCATCCCCGCCAACGAACCCGAACGCCTCGCGGCGTTGGTCTCGTGCAACGTGCTGGACACGCCGCCCGAAGCCTGCTTCGACGACCTGACGCGCCTGGCCGCCAAACTCTGTGACACGCCTGCGGCCATGATCTCGTTATTGGACGACGATCGGCAGTGGTTCAAGAGCCGCGTGGGCGTCGAGCCTTCGCACCTCCCCCGCGACACCGCGTTCTGCGGCTACGCCATTCTCAGCGAGGGGCCCATCATCATTCCCGATGCGTTGCTGGACGAACGCACGCGCGACTTCCCGGTGGTCGCCGGCCCGCCGGGCGTTCGCTTCTACGCGGGCGTTCCTTTGGTCGTCGAGGGCGGGCTGCCATTGGGAACGCTGTGCGTGGTCGACCTCAAGCCCCGCGAACTTTCCGAGGAGATGATCGAGAACCTCAAGGCCCTGGCGCTCCAGGCCGCCAGCCAGCTCGAACTCCGCCGCGCGGCGGCGAGGCTCGGGGAAGCCCGCCGGGCCGCCGATCGTGCCAACCACGCGAAGAGCGCGTTCCTCTCGCGCATGAGCCACGAGGTGCACACGCCGCTGACCTCGAGCGTGGGCTACGCCGACCTGCTGCGCGAGGCGGCGGCGGAGCACGGTGGCCACGCTCGTTCTGCCGAGGCCATCGCGCGCAACGCCCACCATCTGCTCGACGTGGTGAACGATATCCTGGACATCTCGAAGATCGAAGCGGGCATGATGGCCATCGAGCGCTGCACCGTGGACCCCGTGGCAGTCCTGGCCGACATAGCCGCCCTGGCAAAACCGCAGGCGAGCATCAAAACGCTGGCTTTCGATATTGTCTTTGGCTCGCCCATGCCCCGGGCCATCGAGACCGACCCGCTCCGCCTACGCCAGATCCTTCTCAACCTGGTCTACAACGCCGTCAAGTTCACCGACAGCGGCGGCATCACCATCGTGGTGGTCGGCCAACACCGAAGAGCAATCGCTCACGCTAGCCGTGCGCGATACCGGTCCGGGCATGACGCCCGCCCAAGTCGAGACGATCTCAAGGTTCGAGGCCTTCCGCCAAGCCGACGGCGGCACCACGCGCCGTTTTGGCGGTACGGGGCTGGGGCTGTGCATCTCACATACCCTGGCCACCATGCTCGATGGCGCACTCACCGTCGAATCGGCGCTCGGCGAAGGATCGACCTTCACCCTCACGCTCCGCACCCAAGACGACTGGAACGAGGACTCCCATCGATCGGCCGGCGACGCGCACGCGGCGCTCGACTCGGCCATCCGCCAACGCGCCGCCGAGAAGAAGAGCGCGGCCGAATCCCCGATGCCCAGCTTGGCCGGCCTGCGCATCATGCTGGCCGAGGACAGCCCCGACAGCCAGCGCCTGATCGCCTTGCACCTGCGACGCGCCGGCGCGGAGGTCGTGCTGGCCAACGACGGTGCCCAGGCTCTCTCGCTCGTCGGTGATGGCGTGAGCAGCGATCAGCCATGTTTCGACCTCGTGCTCATGGATGTCGAGATGCCGGGACTTGACGGCTTCGAGGCCACCGAACGCCTGCGACTGTTGGGCTACGGCCGTCCGATCATCATCCTGACCGCCCATGCGCTCAGCGACAGCCGCGAGCGTGGCCTGCAAGCCGGCGCCGACGACTACCTCACCAAGCCCATCGACCCCGCCCGCTTGATTGCCGCGTGTCGCCACTGGGCCGGGCAGACCAAACCCACTCGTCAGGATCGCTGACCCTTGTAATGCGGATCGTTTTAGGGATGGCCCCAAGACTTCAACCGCTTGCCCCAACCCAGGAGCCCACGCGGATCACGCCCGATCTCCACCCATATCCTCGCGCATGGCCACGGGTGGTTTCGATCTCAAGCCCAGTGACGTGCGCGGAGCCGTACGCACGCTCGCGGTCGTTCTCGGCGATCAGCTCGACGCGAACAACCCGGCCTTACGACTGCTCGACCGCGATCGAGACGCCGTGCTGATGATGGAGGTCGACGAGGAAGCCACGCTCGGCCCGAGCCACCGCCAGCGCACGGCCTTGTTCTTCTCGGCCATGCGACACTTCGCTCTCGCGCTGCGGGATGATGGGCATCGCGTTCGCTACACTCCCATCGACCAACGCGGCAACACGCACAGCCTGACCGGCGAGGTGATCCGGGCCGCGAAATCCGTCAAGCCCGAACGCATCGTGATGGTCCAGCCGGGCGATTGGCGCGTGCTCGAACAAGCCCGATCGTGGGAACGCGAAACCGGCGTCCACACCGAGATTCTCGACGACGAGCACTTCACCTGCTCGCTCGAAGCGTTCGACGAATGGGCGGATGGCCGACGCGAACTCACGATGGAATACTTCTACCGAGAGCGACGCAAGGCCCTGGGCATCCTGATCGACGGCGACGGCAAACCCGAGGGCGGCCAGTGGAACCATGACCACGACAACCGCGAAGCCTTCGGCAAGAATGGTCCCAACGCACCCCCGCCGCTGCGCTTCGAGCCCGACGCCATCACGTGTGAGGTCATCGAACTCGTCAAGACGCGCTACCCCGACGCTCCGGGCCGGCTCGACTCGTTCGGCTGGCCCGTGACCGCCGACCAGGCCAAGGCCTTGCTCGAAGACTTCATCGCCCACCGCCTGCGCGACTTCGGCCCCTACGAAGACGCGATGTGGACCGGCCAGCCCTGGTTGTTCCACAGCCAGCTTAGCGTGCCGCTCAATCTCAAACTCATCAGCCCCACCGACTGCATCGACGCCGCACTCAAGGCGTACAAGACGAACAAGGCCCCGCTGAACTCCGTCGAAGGCTTCATCCGCCAGATCATCGGGTGGCGCGAATACATCCGCGGCGTCTACTGGCGCGAGGGCCCGGGCTACCGCGATCGGAACTTTCTTGACCAGCACGGCGACCTGCCCGACTTTTATTGGACCGGCGACACCGACATGCGTTGCCTCAAGGAGTGTATCGATCCGGTGCTCGACCACGCCTGGATGCACCACATCCCGCGCCTGATGGTCACGGGCAACTTCGCCTTGATCGCCGGCGTTCACCCCAGGAAGATCGGCGACTGGTACTTCGGCATGTACGCCGACAGCGTTGATTGGGTCACCACGCCCAACACCATTGGCATGGCCATGCACGCCGATGGCACCGACGAGCAAGGGCCCGTCGTCGCCACCAAGCCCTACGCCGCCAGCGCCAACTACATCGGCAAGATGAGCAACTTCTGCACGCGCTGCCCGTACGATGCCAAGGCCCGCACGGGCGAGTCAGACAAGGGCCAAGCCTGCCCCTTCAACACGTTCTACTGGGACTTCCTCATCCGCAACCACGATCAATTCAAGGGCAACCACCGCATGGCCATGATGATGAAGCATGTCTCGAAGATGCCCACCGAAGAGAAGATTTCCATCCGCGTTAGCGCCACGTCCCTGCGCAAGAAGCTGGGCGTTGGCGAGATCGATTAGAAAGTGAAACCGCACCATGCGCGCCCTCATGTGGTTCCGAGCCGACCTCCGCACCCGTGACAACACCGCCCTGAGCGCCGCGTGTGCCGCGGCTTCCAAGGGCGTGCTGGCCGTCTTCACCATCTGCCCCACGCAGTGGCGCGAGCACGACTGGGGCGACATGCGCGTCGAGTTCCTCCGCCGGAACCTTGTCGAGCTGCGCACGGCCCTCGAAGGCCGCAACATCGCCCTCAAGATCATCGAACGAGATACGTTCGCGGGCATTGAGATCGACCTGCTGAATCTGGCGAAGGAGCACCACTGCACCGCCCTGTTCTTCAACGAAGAATACGAGGTGAACGAGCGGGCCCGCGATGCGAAGGTGGCCGCCGCCTTCGCCAAGGCCGGCCACGCCGTGCGGAGCTTCCACGACCAGACCGTCGTGCCACCCGCCGAGCTGCATACCAAGGAAGGCAAGCCCTACACCATCTACTCGCCCTACAAACGTCGCTGGTACGAATATTACAACGCGGGCCACGCGCCAAGGGCCCAGGGCCTGGCCAAGAAGCAGCCCGAGATGGTCTCCACGCCCGACGACATTCCCGACACACTCGGCGACTTCGCCCCCGCCGGCGACCGCGCCGACCTCTGGAAAGCCGGCGAGGCCCATGCGATCTCGCGCCTGCGCGCCTTTATCGACGGTCGCGTCGACGCCTACAAGGAAGACCGCGACTTCCCTGCCGTCAATGGCACCAGCACGTTGAGCCCATACCTTGCCATCGGTGCCATCTCACCACGCCAGTGCATCGAGGCCGCCCTCGAAACCAATAACGGCAAACTCGACACCGGCGGCAAGGGACCCGTCCACTGGATGAGCGAGGTCATCTGGCGCGAGTTCTACCGCCAGATCCTTCTCAACTTCCCGCGCGTGTGCCGGCACAAGCCCTTCAACCCCAAGTACGACATCGACTGGCGCGACGATGCCAAAGCGAAGAAGGAGTTCGACGCCTGGTGCCAGGGCAAGACCGGCTACCCCATCATCGACGCCGCCATGCGCCAGCTCAACCAGACCGGCTGGATGCACAACCGCACGCGCATGGCCGTGGCCATGTTCCTGACCAAGGACCTGCTCATCGATTGGCGCTGGGGCGAGCGGTACTTCATGACCAGGCTCGCCGACGCCGACCTGGCCAACAACAACGGCGGCTGGCAATGGTCTGCGGCCACCGGCACCGACGCCGCCCCCTACTTTCGCATCTTCAACCCCATCAGCCAGAGCACCAAGTTCGACCCCGATGGCGCCTACATCCGCACCTACGTCGAAGAACTCGCGAGCGTCGACAACGCCGCCATCCACGAACCGTGGAAGCACGCCTCGCTCTTCGACAACCTCGAGTATCCCAAGCCCATCGTCGATCACGCCATCGCACGCGAACGCGCGCTCAAGGCATTCAAAGTCGAGGCCTGATCGAGCCCGAGAGCCATCAATCCCAGAACGGATCGACGACGATGACCGAGCCCTCACGGCGCACATTCTTGTAGGCCCGCAGCAGGGCGTTGGCCCCCACGCCCGGCCGCTGGTCGGGCTGGGCGGGAATGCCGCGCACATCGTCTTCGTTCACGAACAGGTTGTCGCGTTGCGTGGGCTTGTCGAAGTCGCGGAAGACGTAGGTCAGCGTCGCCGGGTCGGGCTGGGTCTCGTACACCACGCGAAGGTCGTTGTACGCAATATTGCCCGACCACTCGGTCGCTCGGCCGTGAATCTTCAGTGTCTTGCTCTCGCGCCCGAACAGGCCGGGTGCCAGATACCAGTCGCCCGGATCGCCGCCGTACACCGGCCCGCGATTGCCAATGAGCGCCTCGCCCGGCTCGTTGGTGGCTGCCCAGGTCTTCTCCCGATCGCCGAATGGAGCGCTGTGGGCGTAGGACGTAAAGCCGTTGCTGCCCTCGCCCCGCCGCACCGAGCCGCCCGCGCTGCCCGATGTCTCGCTGGGCACGCCGGCAAACCCGGGGTCGAACACCGCCGCCGACGGATCGATTGCCGCCGTGGGGAACGCGTCTTCATACCCGCGATCGACCTCGATGCGCTGGCTGCTCTCGGCGGGGCTCACCAGCAGGTCGGTGGGCACATAGCCGTTGTAGATCATCAGCGACAAGATATTGCCCGTGTTGTCCTTCAACTCAGGCTCGGCGGCCGTCACTGTCGCGTTGCTGCGATCGACCTCGCTGGGGCGCGGGTACACCTCTTTGTTCGACTGGGCCCAGATCGCCATGCCCTGGGCCGTCCCGCGAATCTGCGTGGCGTCCTTCACCTGCCTGGCCACTGCCCGGGCCTGGCCCAACGCTGGCAGCAGGATACCGATCAGCAACGCGATCACCGCGATCACCACCAGCAACTCGATCAACGTAAACGCACGCCTGTCCATCGGTTCGGCTCGCATGTGGAGTACCCCCAACCATTTTACGGCCACACCGGCGAAAGGTTCCGCCCGCCCCCACACCGATCAAAAACCGCCGCAGGCCAAGACAGGTCCGCGGCGGTCAAAATCAAGGTTTCAGGCCGACAAATCGACCCGAACGACTGCCGAAAGCGATTGCTGCTGACTCACCAGTCATCGCAGCCAGCATCGAAATCGTTGTTGTACTCGATCCCATCGAACACGGTATACATCCCGTCACAATCCCAATCTGCGATCGGATCCATCGCATCAAAGGCGGACTGGAAGGCAAGGAAATCGAAGATCGTCAGTTCGCCATCGCCATCGAGGTCCGCCCGGCATGGCCGCGTGTCGAAGACCATGACAGCAGTCTCCGTGGCCGTACCAACCTTGAAATCAATGACGAGCACAATCTCGCCGTTGTTGTTGAAGTTGTTGGTGCGTCCTTGCTGCGTACCACGCTCTTCACCGAGGTAAGTACCACTCACCCCATCAACGTCGTATTCGTCGGAACTGCATGGGGTTCCCAAGTCTACTGTGCCGCTATCGTTCACGACGTTAAGAATTGCACCGATTGAGTCGGTTGCCCAGACGCCTGCAAAACCGAAGTTGGTGATGGCCTCGAAGAGAACCTGGCCATCAGAAACGATTGCGGGGGGAAGAAGCGTACCAAAAGTGTTCGATGTGATACCGGGTGCGGGATCGCCAAGAATCGCGACTTTATCGAGAGAGCCTGTGGCGCCCTTCTTCCAAATACCAAATGGGCCGAACGTACCGCTGCTCAACTCGGTCAAGAACGCCACGTCGCCATCGCCATTCATCCGCAGGCCACCGGGAATATTGAGGAGGTTGGCAAATGTCTGAAGCCCCCCGGTACCCGGTGCCACGGATCCCTCGGCAGCAACAAGTTCACCCACTCCACCCAAGTAGCGAAACAGGCCGCGGTCGAAAACGGGGATGCCTGAAGGGCACATCGGACAAGCCACCCCGGCAACGAATGCGAAGCCCGCGTCACTGGAAACGTTGATCTCGTTCGCAAAATCAGTAAAGATGTGACCCGAGAAACCCGGAACAGGGTCACCTTGTTCCACATCCAAGCCATCGAAGTAGATCTGGTCGACCGACCCTCCGTCGTCCTTCGTGAAGTTGAAGAATATCTCGTTGCTGGGGTTGATGTACGGAGGTCGAAGTACCTCATAGGTAGAAAACGCACCCGGCAAAGTGCCGCCCTCGAAAGCCTCCGCCGACAGTGTTCCGTCGTAGCGGAGTATGACATCCCGAATGCTGGAGGTCGAAGTTAACCGGTAGCCACTTCGGATGACCGCTTCGCCAGTTGGGCTGATGGCGATGCTCCGATCTAACTTGTCTTCGAGCGTGGCGGTCATACCAATGAACGGTGCGGCGTCGCCAAACTCAAATATCCTCGTGAGCCCGCTGGGTGTACCGAGCCAGTAGCCATTTCTGTTGAATGCGCCAGTCGATACGTCCTCAGTCAGTGCCTCGAAGGCTACCGTGCCCGGGAGGGAGATGGTGAGGTTGGCTCCGTCGTTGGCACCGAGAAAGCCGAAGCGATCGAAGTATCGCGTGGAGTCTCCTGGAACGAGATCGCCAACTCGCACGATCTCTTGGAGCGTGCCGCCGGTCTCAAGAAATAATCCGCTTGGCACGCCGACAATCGCGCCTTCAAAGACAACTTCGCCGGCATCGTTGATGGCGTGCTTGTTGAATCCGCCACCACCACTGAACGTACCTCCGCCAGGCGCCGCATCACCGCCTCGGGCCACAACACGAACTTCTGGCTGCGCGATGGCGGGCACCCCCATCGTGAGCGATGCCATGCCTAGGAGCAATGCTTGACAGTTCTTCATCATCTTCAAGACCCCTTCTGCAGATACATAATGATCGATAGGCTATCTGACACTCGATAGCGTAGGTACACTAGCTCCCTGAGTTTGCCAAAACCACCCACATTTTATGAAGCTTCAAACAAACCGCCGCAGGCTTTGCGGGCCCGCGGCGGTCAAAAATCAAGGTTTCAGGCCGACAAATCGGCCCGAACGTTCGCGGATGCGGACTTAGTCGATCCAGGCCTGCACGTTGTACGTGATACCCGTGCGCATCACGGTGCCGATCGGACGCAGGAACGCGTTGGTGTGGTCCAGGGCGGCCGTGCTGGTGGGCAGGGCCGTGCTGGTCGAGGTCAGGGCCATCCGGGCGGGCGTCGTGCCCGTGCCGCCGGTAACGCTTTGGGCCGAAGCAACGCCGGTTTGGGTGACCTCGGAGACGAACAGGTTGTCAGGCCGGGTGAACGGCGTGCCCGAACCGGTGAAGGTGAAGGTCAACGTCTCGGGGTCGGGGCGGGTGTGGAACTCGACGTGCTGGTCGTTGTAGCCGATGTTGCCCGACCACTGGGTCTTCGAGCCGTGGATGAGCAGCGTCTTGGACTGGTCGCCCACGGGGTTATCATCAGCCAGACGCCACACGCCATCGACGCCCGAGCCACTGAGTTCATAGAGCGGGCCACGGTTGCCCAGGATGGCGTCGGTCGAGTTGAACGTGTTGCTCCAGAGGCGATTCCGGGCGGCGAAGTAAGGAATCTGCGCGTAGGAGTTGTTGCTGATGTTCAGGACCTCGGGGTCATAGCCGCCGGGGTTGTTGTCGAAGGGCGTGCCCTTGAAGCTCGGATCCCAAAGAGCACCAGTATCCTCGGCGGCCCGCTCAGGGTTGGCGCTCTGGTAGTCGTCCTTGCGCTCGACGGCACCAGCCTCGGCCGGGCTGATGGCCAGTTCAACGGGGAAGAAGCCGTTGAAGATCAGCAGCGACATGGCGTTGCCGGTGGTGTCCTTGCGGAAGTCCGGGCCGGTCGCGCCGCCGAAGTCGACGGTCGCGTCGTTGCGGTCGACGCGGCTGGGGATGGGGTAGTCTTCCTGGTTGTTCTGGGCCCAGATGGCCATCGCCTGAACGATGCCGCGGACCTGGGTCGAATCCTTCAACTGGCGGGCGGTGGCGCGAGCCTTGCCCAGGGCCGGCAGGAGGATGCCGATCAGAAGGGCGATGATCGCAATCACCACCAGCAGCTCGATCAGCGTGAACGCCTTGCGATTCTTGATCGTCTTCATGGAACGTACTCCAAACTCGTGGTCGCACCGGAACACTCGATGCCCGGAGCGACCATCATCATCAGCGATCCGCAAACCCGTGCGGACCAAGCGGAGCCGAGGAAACCATTCATGCACCCGCCGACCCTGATCTCGGCTGTTTCAGGAGCAACGCAAGAGCGATGCCTGGACGGGGCTGATCGCCGGCGGCCGGATGTCGGTTCCAATGGAACCAGCCGGGGCGAACGTCAAGATGTCGGAAGGTGGTCTCAAGCGAGTGCTGATGATTTTCGGGCGAGCGATGTCGTCCCATCAGAACGGTTTTGCGAATACCCGCTTGCGATTCCTTCCCGCTACGCGTAGCGCATACAGATTACTGGAATCGATTCGTGAGTCAAGCCCAACGGTTGCCTTCTGGGGCCAAAACCGTCAAATTGGCACAATCGCAACCAATCAAAAAACAAACAAAAGGCCGCAATGCCCGATAAACCAAACATAATCCAAATACTTTCCGGCCTCGGCATCGAGTTGCCCAAACCCCCATCGGCCGTGGCGGCGTACATCCCCGTCCGCCTCGACGGCACGCTGGCCTTCGTCAGCGGCCAGCTCCCATTCGTCGACGGCAAGCTGCCCCACACCGGGCTCGTGGGTGTCGAGGTCAACCTCGAGCAGGCCCAGAGCCTGGCCCGCACCTGCGCCGTCAACGCCTTGGCCGCCCTGCACCAGTATGCCGGCGGGCTGGACAACATCGCCGGCATCGTCCGCGTGGGCGTGTTCGTCGCTTGCGGGCCGTCCTTCACCGATCACCCCAAGGTGGGCAACGGTGCCAGCGAACTCTTCCAGCAGGTTTTCGGCGAAGTCGGCCGCCACGCCCGAGCCGCGGTCGGCTGCTCGTCGCTGCCACTCGGAGCGCCGGTCGAGGTGGAAGTGCTGGCCAAACTCAAGACACCCATCGAATAACCCCGCGACGTTCTCGAAGACAACGCGAGTGGCCCAAAAAGTCACACGTCAGGGCGTGTCGTGCGTGGTGACGGCGATGTCGCGGTTGATGCGCTTCATCATGCCCGCCAGGCTCTTGCCCGGGGCCAACTCGTGCCAACTCGCGCCGGTGCCAATGCCATCGGCGATTAGGTTCTGGCAGCCCTGGGCCCATCGCACCGGGTGGGTCAACTGCTCGGCCAAGCGGCGGCGGATGCTGCCGGCGTCCCGCTCGTGCGGCTTGGCCGTCACGTTGGAAGCGACCGGGCAGGCTGCGAGCGCGTCGGCGTTGATCGGCGCGGCCGCCAGCGCCTCGGCCAGCCGATCGGCGGCGGGATCCATCAAGGGCGAGTGGAACGCCCCGGCCACCGGCAGCGGCGTGGCGCGCAGGCCAGAGCCCTTGGCCACCGCCTCCGCCCGCGCGACGGCCTCGGCATCGCCGCTGAGCACCACCTGGCCCGGCGCGTTGAAGTTGGCGCACACGAGCACACCGCCCTTGCGGGCCTTCTCGCACACTTCGTTGGCCTGGTCCTCGTCGCAACCGATCAGCGCGAGCATCGCACCGGGCGTCGCCTCGGCGGCGTCCTGCATCGCCCGCCCGCGCAGCGTCACCAGCCGTAGCCCATCCTCGAAGCTCAGCACGCCGGCCAGGTGCAGCGCGGTGTATTCGCCCAGGCTCAGCCCGGCGGCGGCCTTCAACGACGGCGCATCGCCGCGGGCGAGTTCCAACATGCCGCGCCACGACGCGATCGAGCACACATAGATCGCCGGCTGGCTGACGTCGGTGCGGTTGAGCGTTTCGGCAGGCCCATCGAAGCACAGGGCGCTCAGGGGCGCGCCCAGCGCGCCGGCGAGCAGCGTGTCGGCCAACTCGAACGTGGCTCGCGCCTCGCCGCTGGCGTCGGCCCACGCGCGGCCCATGCCCACCGATTGCGAGCCCTGGCCGGGACAAAGAACAATGGCGCTCTCGCTCATCATGGGAAGGGCTCCGTTGGAATCATTCGAGCTGGTTCAAAGCCGCCAGAGGCTGCTGCCCCAGGTCAGCCCCGCGCCGAAGCCAAGGAACATGACCAGTTGCCCGGGCTGGATGCGGCCGGCCGTTTTGAGTTCGCTGAAGCACAGCGCCACCGAGGCGGCCACCGTGTTGCCATACCGGTCGATGTTGACGTGCAGCTTCTCTTCGGGCAGGCCGAAGCGCTCGCGGGCCGCGTCGAGGATGCGCTTGTTGGACTGGTGGCACACATAGTGGTCCACGTCCTCGGGCTTCAAGCCCACCTTGTCGAGCGTTTCCTGGATCAGATCGCCAAACGTGCTGACGGCGAACTTGAAGACCGCCCGCCCGTTCATGTGCAGGCAGTTGAGGTCCACCCCGTGGCCCTCGTGGTCGAAGTCGGCGGGGTAGTCCTCGTCGATGCGCGGGATGAACAGGTCGGGCCAGCGGCCGCCGTCGGTGTGCATCGCGCGAGCCAGCACGCCGTGGTCGGGGTCGTCGCTGCCCTGGATGACCACCGCGCCGGCCGCGTCGCCGAACAGGATGCTCGTGCCCCGGCCGCGATCGGAGTAATCGACGTGGCGGGTGATGACGTCGGCACCGATCAGCCCCACCGTGCGCGCCACGCCCGAGCGGATCAACGCGTCGACGGTGTTGAGCGCGAACACGAAGCCCGAGCACGCGGCGTTGAGGTCGAAGCCCGCGATGGGGCCCGCGTTCAGGTTGGCCGCCACCTGGCACGCCGTCGCGGGCGTGGGCATGTCCGGGGTCGTGGTCGCCACGACGATCTGGTCCAGGTCGGTGGCTTTCAACCCCGCGTCATCCAGCGCGGCCTGAAGGGCGCGTGTGCCCAGCGACGCGGTCGTCTCGCCCAACTCGCGTTTGGCCACGCGACGCTCGCGGATGCCGGTGCGCTGACGAATCCATTCGTCTGTGGTGTCGATCATGCGCTCGAGGTCGGCATTGGTGAGCGTGGTCTTGGGCAAGGCCATGCCCGCGCCCAGAATAGCCGCTCCCACGCGCGCGCCGCCGGCGGTGTGCACCGTGTCCTTATCGACCTGAGCACGAGACCCATCGCTCTTCATGCCCGCACCGCATCACGGATGAAGTCCGCGTCCATGGCCGATTCGACTTCGACAATCCGGTTGAGCAGCACGTCGTTGAGCCCCATGCGAAGGTACCCGAACCCGTTGCGGATGCTTGCACAGATCGTCTTGGCCTTGCTCGAGCCGTGGCCGATGATGTAGGTGCCATTCACGCCCAGCAGCGGCGCACCGCCCAGTTCCTCGTAGTCGCTCTTGCTGTACAACGCCTTGATCGCCGGCTCGATCCGCAACGCGAGTTCGGGATCCTCGGCGAAGATCGCCTGTGCGATCGCACCAAATAAACTGCGCGCCAGCCCCTCGGCCATTTTCAAGACCGTGTTGCCCACGAAGCCATCGGTCACCACCACGTCGGCCGCGCCATCGAAGAACTCCCGGCCCTCGATGAAGCCAGTGAAGTTGATGCCGGGCGTCGCGGCGATGAGGTCGCGGCTGCGTTGGATCAGGTCGGTGCCCTTGCCCTCTTCGGCACCAATGTTCATCACCGCCACGCGCGGCTTCTCGATGCCAAGGGCCGTGCGGGCGTAGGCCTCGGCCATCACGCCATACTGCCACAGGTGCGTGGGCTGGGGCTCGGGGTTCGCCCCCGCATCACACAGCACGATGGGCCCCTGGAAGCCGGGAATGGTCACCGCGATGCCCGGGCGATGCACGCGGGGCAGACGCTTGAGGTGCATGATGGCCGCCGACACGCACGCCCCCGTGTTGCCCGCGCTCACGATGGCGTCGACATGCTCGGGCGTACCGGCCGACTTGGCCGAACCCATCGCCGCCGAACGCACGATCGATGAATCCGCCTTGGAGCGCACGGCCTTGGCCGGGCTCTCGCCCATCTCGATGACCTGTGTCGTGGGAACCAGATCGAAGGTCGAGGGATCGACCCCATGCTCCTTGGCGATGTCGAGGATGGTGCCCTTGTCGCCCACGAGCACGAGGCGGCCGCCCTCGGGAATGGCCCCGCTGGCGGGATCGAGCGCGCGAAAACACCCCGCCAGGATGGCATCGGGCGCGTGGTCGCCGCCCATCACGTCGACCGCCAGGCGCATCAGTTGGTCCCTCGGGCGCGTCGTGTCAACCGACCCTCATGTCTGGGGTGCCAGAACGAACCGTCAGTCACGCTCGACGCCGATCCCAAGCTTGGGAACGACGATGGTGAGCCCGGGGCGGTAATACCCCGACTGGCGGCAGGCTCGGTGGTGGTTCTTGGGCATGCTCGTAACCGGGCACAGCGTGACGGTGGTGGCCTTCAGCGAGTCGTGGGCCCGGCGGCGACGCGTCCGACCGTGCGACTGGCGATGCGTAGGAAGCATGACAAGTACCCTTTCGACGGCTTCACTACCAAACGGCAGGAGCCCAGAACTAATCCCGACACGCCGGACACGAGGCGTACAGCCCGCCCCAAAGCCCGGACACGAATCCAGACCTACACGATAAGCGTCAAGCCCGGTCCCGTCAATGGGCGGAGGCTCATGTCAGACCCAATCAAAACTAAAACACCACCATGAAAATCTCTACCCAAACCCTCTATCGCCACAACCTAAATGGATGCCAGCTCCGTATACACTTGGGTAGAGCCAGGAAAGGAGCCCGAACAATGCCCTATTATACCAAACTCGGCAACCTCCCCAAGAAACGCCACACCCAGTTCCGCCGACCTGACGGCAAGCTCTACTCCGAGGAACTCTTCGGCACCGAGGGCTTCGTCGGGCCCACCAGCACAATGTACCACATCCACCCTCCCACCCAGGTGACCGGCTGGAAGAACCTGTACGCGACCAAGCCCCAGTACGTCGAGATGGACACCATGCGCATGCGGCACCTGCGCACCGGCGGGGCGTTCACTCCGCCCAAGGGCGACAGCGTCACGGGTCGTATCGTTCTCTTCGGCAACAGCGACGTCGAGATGAGCGTGTGCAACCCCGCCGAGCGGATGGAGTATCACTTCAAGAACGGCCAAGGCGACGAGTGCCTATTCGTGCATTTCGGCAGCGGCACCGTGCGCACGTTCATGGGCACGCTGAAGTTCGGCCCCAGGGACTACATCGTGATTCCCAAGGGCATCATCTACCACATGGAATGGGACGAGCGGCCCGAGAGCGGCGACGAGGAGTCATTTGGCGGTCATTCCAAGGCCCAGATGCCGTTTGGCAAGTTTGTCGCCTTCGAGACCGCCAACGGCAGTCATATTTTGCCGCCACCTCGCTACCTCTCCAAGAAAACCAGCCAGTTCCTCGAGCACGCGCCGTATTGCGAGCGCGACCTCGAACTGCCCGTCGCCAACGACGAGCATCCGCTGTATACCGATGAACTTGGCGAGTACGAGGTGCGCATCAAGGCGCGCGACACCGTGCATTCTTACATCTACAACTACCACCCGTGCGACATCGTCGGCTGGGACGGCTGCTACTACCCCTACATCTTCAACATCGATGACTTCGCGCCCATTACCGGCACGCTGCACATGCCCCCGCCGATCCATCAGACCTTCGAGGGCCACAACTTCGTCATCTGCTCGTTCTGCCCGCGGGCCCTCGACTTCCACCCCGAGGCGATCCCGGTGCCCTACAACCACAGCAACCTCGACAGCGACGAAATCCTCTACTACGTCCAGGGCAACTACAAGGCCCGCCGCGGCATCGAGCAGGGCTCCATCACCGTGCACCCGCAGGGCATCCCGCACGGCCCGCACCCCGGCACGGTCGAGAAGAGCCTGGGCGCGAAGTGGACCGACGAACTCGCCGTGATGTGCGACACCTTCCGCCCGATGTTCCCAACCAAGGCCGCCCTGGCGATGGACGACACCGCCTACCCCGCCTCGTGGACCGACGCCCCCGCCCCGAACGCGCACGCCAACGGCCATGTGAACGGCGCGTCCACCCCCGCGGGTTCGCCCGCCACTTCCGCGAGGCTCGACGCATGACCCACCAACTCCGTTGCACACGCATCGCGCTCGTGGCGTTGGTTCTCGCCACTTCGGCCTTCGCGCAACAACCGACCACGGAGGCATCGCCCGAAGATCGCATCGCCCAACTCGAAGCCGAGTTGGCGAATATGCGCCAGGAACGCAATGAGCTGCGGGTCCGCTTGGGCGAAGCCATCGACATGCTGCGCAGCCTGGGATATGCGCCTCCCGCGCCGCTGCTCGCCGAGCCGAGCGACCCAAGGGCCTCACCCATCGCCGCGATGCAGACGCTGCGCCGCCGCGCGCGTGTCGATCTTGCCCCGATGCCGCGCCGCACGCCCGAAGACCGCAACGCCTACCGCCAGGCGTCCCAGGAATGGGTCGAGAAGATGAACGCCGGCCTGAGCGGCGAGAAGGACTGGCTCGTGCGCGTGCTCCGTGTCGACCTGCCCAGCAACAGTTCGACGGCCGCCCGCGCCACGGCCGTCCTCCAACTCTTCGACGCGACCACCGGCGCGCCGCTTTCCCTGCCGATGGAAGTCAGCGTTCCAGGCCGCGTGGGCCGCAAGATGGCCGAGGGCGGCCCGAACCAGGGCTGGATGGCCCGCGTGAATCTGAAGCCGGGCGTTCGCCACAACCCCGACCGCCAGGAGCGCGGCCCGTTCGATCATCCGCCCTTCCTCGCGCCCGAGGTCGAGGCCACCATCGGCGTCGACTGGCTGCGCTTCGAGCCCACCGCCGTGCCCGACGGCTTCTTCCCCGCGCTCCCAGGCGACGACGCGCTGGCCGTACCCGACGCCGCGCCACCGCGTGAACCCGCGCCGGCCCAGCCCGCCCGCCAACCGCGCTGAGTTGTGCGTATTCTCCTGGATATCGCGGCCGTCGCCCTCGGTGGCGCTCTCGGCGCTACGACGCGCTATGGCACATCGCGCGTGCTGCTCGCTTCGCTCGAACAACACCCCCTCGCTCTTCCCACCGCCACGCTGCTCGTGAATGTCCTGGGCTGTCTGGCGATCGGAGCCATCCTGCCCTGGCTCCTCGCCCGCGAGGCCGACGGTGCCACCCAGCACATGCGATTGCTGATCGTCATCGGGGGCCTCGGGGCGCTGACCACATACAGCGCCTTCGGTCTTGAGACACTCACGTTCTGGCGCGAGGGCAGGATCACGGTGGCCTTGGGCTATGTTGCGTCGCACCTGGTCCTGGGCTTCGCGGCGGTCGCCCTTGGCGCGTGGGTCGGCCAGAAGTTCGTCACCCCCGTATAAGCGGCCCCTCGCGTGACGGGAAAGTCATCAACTTCCACTCCGGTCTTCGAGGCAGGGGGCGTGTGCGTCTTGAGGTAACGTGGGCACCATGATGGCCCTATCCTCTTTGACAGGCAGCATGTCAGGCTTCCCGAACCGATCCCGGGCCCCAGACGAATAGCCTCACGGGCTGCCTCGAAACCACCAGGATTCCACATCAGTTCTGGAACCCACATCAGACGGAGCCACGCATGAACAGCCGCAGGTTTATACGCAAGTCACTGCCCAGGGCCCTCACGCTGTCGCTTCTGGCCATCCCGGTGG